>JANOKJ010000184.1:0-11817 GCA_031419275.1 Akkermansiaceae bacterium
GGTAAATGATGGGAGAGCGAGTTGAGCCGGAGTTAAGGAGGAGCGGAGCCAATCTGCGTAGGTTGGCGGTGGATTATAGAGAGTGGCGACCTCCTGTTGCGTAAGCGCACGTTGATAGATGCGGAGGTCATCGATTTGGCCGTTCCATGCGTTTCCGCCGCGAGTGGTATCGCCGACACGCATGAGTCCAGGTATGATGCCACCCGCGCCAGTGTCGAAGGTGGTGAAATTGGATGCATCGTCGTAGTAAACGCGGGTTCTCCAGGTCGCGCCATCGAGGTAGTTCACCATGGTGATGAGATGCCACTGGCCGTTATTCATCGGCGATGCACTGACATTAACATTACCGCCATACTGGTTGCCGTTGATACCCTGAAGATTGCTGCCGGTGTTATTCATCCACAGGCGATATTGGGTATCAAAAGGCGAGACGGCGCGGTCCTTTCCGATGATCGTGTTATAGCCACTGGGCGCGGTGCTGCGGACCCATACGGAGATCGTGAATGGATCGCCACGGGGATTGAAGTTAAGGTCATCTTGATTCGCTGGGAAAAATTGAGTAACAACATTGCTTGGGTTACTAGGGCCGTATGCGCCACCGAAGCGACCGTCGGCGACCCATTGCGCGCCGGGAACATCGGTGGCGTGATTGTTTCCAGAAACTGCAGCATCCCACACGCGGGTGCCGTTGTTTTCATCGAAGGTGTAGTGGAGGATGAGATCAGGATCGCTAACAAATCCACCGATGGGTGCTGCATCCAGAGTGATGACGCGTGTGGCGGTGCCGGATGTATCAGCGACTTGAAAGGTCAGAGAGGCGCGCGCCGATGTGGTGGGCGTGCCGGTGATCTGTCCATTGGTTGTTAGAGTCAATCCCGGTGGTAAAACACCTGCTACTAAACTCCATGTCCGTGACGAGACTCCGCCGATCGCGGCGAGCGTCGATTGATACAGCTGACCGACCGTCGCGCTTGGTAGGTTGGCGGTAGTGATAGAGAGCGGAGGATTCACAGTGACCTGCGCTGCTGGGGTAGTTACCTCGCCTTGGGCATTGCTAATAGTAACGGTGTATTGACCAGCATCTTCGAAGGATACCGCAGCGATTCCTAAAGTCGGGCTATTCGTCCCGACCAAAGTAGCACCACGCCGCCATTGGAAAGTGAACGGCCCAGTTCCACTAACAGCGACGCTGAAACTCAGGGTGTTTCCGATGGCAAGTGTGACGTTGGATGGCGCACTAACGATTGCCGGAGCTTGTGGAGTTGGCAAAGCCGTAGCAGGCAATGGAACTCCGGCGGCATCGCGGCCGTCCAGTTGCAAAAGGTAAGCTAATAGATTATCGCGATCCGTAGTAGGCAGACTTTGCACGAGGCGGTGAGGCTGCGCTTGGGTTAAAATATCGGCATTGGCGACGAGCAGCGTATTGATCTGATGCGGGACGTCTTGCGTGCGCTCAATCTCGATGGTGTTCGTGGTTCCGGGATTCAGCGTGGCGTTGGCGACAAACCAACGCCAACCGCTGGTTTGATAGGAGTTGTCCGGGAATTGTTGCAGGACTGTGATGGATTGTGACACACCGTTGATGATGAGATTCGCAGTGCCGCCGTTGTAATTCCGCACATAGCGAATCGCGATGCGTGCCGTGCCGCCGCTACCGCCATCGACATTATTGTAGCGCACAGAAGCTGCGCCTGTGGTGTCGAGATAAGCCGTCGCGCCGCCAAACATGCCACGCTCAGATCCCCCTCCTCCTTCTCCTGGAGTGTCCGAGTTTGTGCCGGCCGCACCGATGTATTGCCCGCTGGCTCCCGGAATCATCGTGCCTCCTGCGTAGTTGAAAACATCGCCCAACGTTGCTGCCTGACCGTGGTGCAGATAGGTCCGCGCGGCATGTAAACCATGCAAAGTCGGAGTGTCGATTCCAGGAAGCGTAAACCCGAGTCTCAATCCACTCAGACCCGATTGCGTACCCACATTCATAAGTGTGTTGTTCGTAAATGAATCGCCACTGTGGCAAGATGAGCAGCTCTGCGCATTGAAAATGGCCTGACCCGACACGGCAGCGGCGGTGAAAGTTCCGTTCGCATTTCGATTCGGGCTACGCGGCGTGTGCTCGGGCGTCAATGAGGACACATACGCTGCCAGAGCATCGAGATCATTGCTGAGCCCAGCTTTCCCACTCGCGGGTGTCGGATGCTGCGCGGTGAACTGCTGCGGTGAGAGATTCAAAAAGCCCGTGCCGCCGAAGGGGCCGCGGATGTCGTGCTCGAAGTCCTGAACCTCATCGAAGTTTCCACTCCAATGCACCGCGCCATGTCCCATGCCACTACGACCGCGCAGATCGGTGGTGCGGCGCAGTCCTTCGCCACGACCCGTGAAATCCCACACACGACCATCGTGCCCACCATCGACATGACATGTCGCGCAACTGATGTAACTATCCGCGCTCATACGTGGATCGGCGGCGTTGTAGAAAATTCGCTTACCTGACAAGACGGGCGCAGTGAGCAACTCGGTAGTGACCGCGTTTGTCGTGGCGATGAGTGGCAGCGAGGTTTGATTTTGTGTTAGAATCGGCGTGGCGTCAAAAACCGATACGCTACGACCCATGAAATTCTGCGCAAATATCCTGTTGGAAGCGCTATCGATCAAAACACCTTGCGGAGCCAATCCAGTGCCGACCTCAAGCGAAATGACGGCGGGCTGCGTGAGCATGGAACCGGTGACGATCTGTTCTACCAGTGAAGCCAGATTGAAGGCATCGATGCCGACGACGCGGTAGTTTCCCTGATGCGTGATGAGGATCGTATCGCCCAGCGGCGTGTAAGCGACGGCGCTGGGGCTATCGCTGTTATCAAAGTCGCGGCGGGAGTGTGGGATTTCGAAATTGCCGTTCAGATCGAGGAAGGAAATGACGGCGCGGCTAGTCGTTTCGTGCGTTAGATTACCTACACCAAAGAATGTGCCACGTTGCGTATTATCCTGTTTCGACACGATGGATGCCCGCGTGCCGTCCGGTGAAATAGCGATGCCCGCGAGGTAATTTGGCACTCCTGCCGCACGATCGCCGCCATCGACGGAATTCGCGGCGGTGAGCGTGAAAGTCCGGGTAAAACCAAGCGTGGCCGTGAACTCACCAATTTCCGCCTGCATATCCGGCGAGATGAACCGCGTAACGAGCACGCGTGCTCCATTTCCGCTGATGGCGATGGCTCGCGGCGTATTTAATCCAGTAGCTGTTAGAGGCGCTGCTGCTGGGTTTGCCGCTGTGTAGCGATGCAGCCGACCCGAACCGTAAAGCGTAACATACAGCAGAGAACCATCCGGCGAAGCCGCCACCCCAAAAGGCGCGGAGCCGTAAGCGAGAGAGATCGTCGTGTGCGTGGTGCCATCAGCATTCAGCACGCGGATCTCATCGCTGCCGTGGCAGGTGACCCAGTAGCGACCATTCACATCACGCGCGATGCTACGCGGATTCACGCCCACGGCATACTCCCCCTCTTTCACGCCGGTGCTGGCATGGATGACCGTGACGGTATTCGCATCAGGATTCACGCTCCACATACGGCGCGTGCCGGAGTCATCGCCGATGGCCATCGTGCTACTTTGCGTCGGCTGCGGTCCAGCGGGCGGAGTGATGACGAGCAGACGCAGTGAATTTGTGACGATGCTTCCCGTTGCATCGCGAACCTGTGCCAGCACACGTGGACGGCTTGCGGTGGTGTAAGTGTGGTTCGCTGTTGTTGATGTGCTCCATTCGCCCCAGGTGCCATCGAAGTTGAAACGATAGTCGAGCGCACCACTGCCCGTCGCTGCGGCGGTGACTGTGATCTGTTGATTCGGTGCCGGTTGATAGTTGTTCGATGTGAAACTCGTAAAAACTGGCGGTGCGGAGGCATTCAAGCCGCCGCCGGTCGAGAAACGAAAATGATAGGGTTCGATGTAGTTTCCCGCAGCATCGCGGAAACCGATTTCTAGCGCTGGATTGCTCAGAAAATCGACTTGGTAGGTCGTATCGGCTGCCAAAGGTGCATCCGGAGTGAAGGTCATGTTGCCGGAAAAATCGTGAATCAAGAACCCGGGGACAAAAGCACCCAAGGTGTCGTTTTCACCCACCGCGCGCACGGTGAAGTCGATGCCATTTCGTGGACCGCCATTTCTCGGATGCTCATGCACGAGGAAACTCAGCGGTGCATGGCGCGGGTAGTTTGTGCGACCACTTTGTGGAATATGGTAACTCACACGCGGCGGTGTGGTGTCGGCAGCTTGTTGATGAACCCAGACGCCCATGCCTTGATTGAACCCAGGGATCGGATAACCACCAGTGAGCCACAGATTACCAAGCGGCAGCGAAATCTGTGAAGTATTCACGCCTGCGAGTGCGCCATTTGGCAACGCTGGTGCTCCCGCAGGACGTGGCGGGGCAGTTTCATTCAGTGTCAGCACGATAGGATTCGCATCGCCTGCTAGGAAGCGTGTCATGTCGATCTTGCGATTGTGAATAAATCCGAAGTTGTCCTGATAGACGGGATACGAGGCATTGGTAAAATTTGGAACTGTTAGACTTGCGACGGTTTGCAGATTCACATTTGCGCCCGGCATGGTGGCGGAAGTGATGTCAGCACCGATGAGGATGTTCGTGGTCGATCCGATAACATAGAGCCCGGTGCCATCGCTGAAAAGATTCGGCCAGTAACCTTGGAAGCCGCCTTGCAGTGATCCCACTGGCTGCGGCGTGATGCTGTCGTTGTTTGTATCGCCATCGTCCATGTTGTTATAAGCCAGACGATAGACCACAACCCCATCCGCACCTGCACCGCCGCTGCGAGCCATGATGAGCAGGTCTCCAAAAAACATCGGATGCCAGTCCCCTCCTCCGTATGGGCCAACATGGTCAAAAGTCGCTAGCACCTGCGAGACCATATTGCCATTCTGCCCCACGGTAGAGCGGCGGATATCGATGTCCGCGTCTGGCGTGTTGTACCAGAGTAGCGTCGCATTCCATGGACCCGCCTGACTGCTACGGTTATAAAGGAGCGGTAGATTGATCAACTGCGGGACGCCATTTGTGCCACCTCGCTCGACAAGGCCGCCGAAGCCGTTCACACGAATCGGGTCTGGCAGTAGCAGATTGCCATATTGTGCAGTGCCGTGCGCGTTCCAGCCGTAATTACCAAAAATCCACGAGTTGTTTGGATAGCTCAGCCCAAAATCCGACGGCATTCTCCGCACAGGATTCGCTGGATCGGCGATATCATAGACCCGCATTTGCAAATCCGATCCCGCCCGTGACCCGGGCACCTCCCCACCGACGATGATCCAGCCGTTTAGATAATTGATCGAAGTCGTCCGCCCGATGGGCTCGGAGTCATTCGTGACTGGATGGCTCAACAGTGTGCCCGGAGCCTCCGTGCGGGGGAGATTAAGAAAGCCCTGCGTGGTCACTTGAGCCGCAATGGTCAAGGTGAAGACAAGCGAGAGAAAAGCGTGGCGGATGAGTTGCATGACAATGGATTGGGCAATCCATTCATCAGGTTACATAAAAAGAAAAAATATTTCATCAAGAAAATGCCGCCTCGTGGACACGGCCGCTATCCGATGGAGGAAAAGCGCGTTGGGGAGTGGTGGCGATGTCAAATGAGACACCCGACCTTTTTGACCCATTTGATTTTGGATTTTTAACAGAAGGTAACAAAGGAAACGAAGGATGTTCCAACCTCGGATTTGCGAGACTTTGGATTGTGAAAAGAAAGAAAAAGGATGGTGGAGGTAATGCGCGCTAGCTCCTTCGTTCTCTTCGTTACCTTCTGTTCAAAATCTCCATTGAGCTATGGCGGCGATCAATCAGGTATCGCGGCAAGCCGTAAAAATGTGGGGTCTGTCGTAGCTGGCGCGAGCACGCGGACTTCTCCGGCGGCGGGGCCAGGCAGGACATCGAAGCCGGATGTTAGCGAAGTCCAAGTCCCTACGCCCGGCAGACGAGAGGCAACGGGCAGCCATGAGCTGAGGGTGGTGGAATGTTGGATTTCCAAGCGCACACCGGGGCTGACCGGACAGACGAAGCGGATTCCGAAACGCCCGTCTTCCACAACCGCGGCAGGTAGCATTGCAGTGTCCATGCTGGTGATGGGATTGGTTTGAAAAGCATATTCCATCAACGTGACGAGTCCGTCGGTATCAACATCGGCATTCGCCACGGCGTCCGGGGAATTCGCCGTGCCGCCGAACTGGTCCAAGCGCCATTGATCGAACGGATGATCTAGAATGGTTAGATCGATCGTCTGTTGCGGATCGGATGCGGGAAAAGTCGCCGGTCCAGAGAGGGAGGAAAGTGTTAGGGTAAAATTTTCACTACCTTCCGCAATACCATCATCGACCAACGGGATGAAAATGGTTTTGCTCGCCGGGTCATTCGCCGCCCAGCTCAAGGTGCCGGAAACTGGAGTGAAATCTCCGTTGCCAGCAGTTCCCACAGCAGTCTGATAGGTCATGCTCAACGCGCGGTCGAGACTAGCTCCGCTGCGGGTGACCGTGACTTCAATGTTTCCTCCTTCCACTGCGGAATAAGTTGTCTGAGCAGGCGCAACCAAACCTAAGGGTACATTCGCATTATCACCCACGAGCGGTGCCGCGACTGGCGACGCGCTCAATAAGACGGGTGGGTTGGCGGTTTGATTGGTGGCGGGATTGTAACTCACAGCCATCGCTTGCAGCACCGCTTCAGTGAGCGCGGCAGGAGGGCGTTGGAGCCGCAGGTAATCCACATCAAGGATAAGGTCGGGCTGACCAGGGATATTGATGTAGTTCGCATTGAACTGCGTTTGTGGCCCGCCCGCCTCGTAGCCAGCGATGCTGTTGAAATCCGTATAGGCGGTCATGCCTACTTGTAGAGTTGGCCCAAACTGCGGAAACGCGTGATCGGCGTTCGGGTAGCGATTTTCCACAATCCACGGACCCGCCGCGCTGTGTTTGCGCAGGCAGACGACGGTGTTGCCGACGCGTATGATTTGCAGCCACGCCTCGTTAGAGCCACTGATGCCGTTTGATGAATAATACAGCTCCGATCGACTGCGGCGCGTGTCTTTGATCTCGAACTGCCGGACGCCGGAATTTCCCGCCGTGCCGAGCGAGAGGAAGATGTAGTTCTCGCCTTTGCCGACCAATTCGGAAGTGTTCGCCCAGTTTTCATCACCGGGTGTCCAGTCACTGCCGAAATTCTGCGGCGGCCACACCGCGTTGGTCGTGTAGGGCACCGGCGCGGCATGGGTGATCGCTCGCGGCTCGCGGATCAGAATACCACCTAGCGAGTAGAGCCTGATGGATGGCAACAACGGCCCGCCGGGATTTTGTCTGCTGTAGACGTAAATATGAGCCGTAGCGATGAAGTCGCCGGTGACGTTCTTCGAGAAATGCGTTCCGCGCAGATGCTCATACCAGCCGGTGGTGCTAGGCACGATGCGGAAATGGCCCGGCGTGCTCGTGTTGATGTCCGCCGACTCGACATGATTCGAGCCCCAACCCTCCAACGCGCCATGTTCCTGGTAGCGGTTGAAAGTGGCCGCATTGCCAAATTCATCTCCGAGTGGTTGGATGTCATCGGCAAGCATCGAGGTCGATGCTAGGCCAAGAATGACAACAACGGTCAAGGCGTTGAAAACCGAAAGACGAGCATAGCGAATGATTTGCATGCCTATGGATTGGGCAATCCATCTTTCTGGTTACATAAAATGAAAAAATATTTTACTAGGCGAATGCCGCTTACTGGATCGACCGCCATTCAATGGCGGAAAAGCGCGTTGGAGGATGGTAGCGATGTTAAATGAGTCACCCGACCGTAATGATTACAAGAGAAAGAAGCTGGCTGAAAAGACTCGAGGTAGCTATATTCATCCCCGCCCTCTCTGTATGGTGCGTAATTGGCTTTTCATTCACCCCGATTTAAACCGCTCAGGGAGGGTTTTATAATCCGTTGTTTTGGACAGTAGTGACCCGACCCTTTTGATAAGAGTTAGCAATCACTTCGTCTTGGTGGCTGGCGGTAAGATCAGATCTTCGGAGTATAGTGTCCATTTGTCTTCCTCAAGAGCCTCAATCCTGAGGCTCAATCCGTTCTCGGGTGGAGTCTTATTAGGGTAGACGAGAATCATCATGAAAGTACGGTTCTCAGCGATAGGCAACAGAAGATGTCCATGGTCGTCACTGTTACCGAATAACTCATCGCCACCGTCTTGGAGGGAGCCATTACCTTGTCCGTCAACCGCGGCGGCTGTGCCGTCCATCTGATAGATCTCAACCCGTGACGGTTCGGAAGTGATGAACCTTAGGGGTTTGGTGTGGGTTGATGAGTCGGTGCTAACGTATTGGTGATAGATCGGAACACCGTAGAATGGATTTAGTTGATATTGCCCGGCTTGGATGATGGTCGAGTTGGTTGCGTTCTGAGTATTCTCGATCGATATATTGCAAGTCGTCTCGCTGCTTCCAGTGTTAGATTTATAAGTAAGGGCTAGGGCTCCGCTGAGGTTTTTCCCTGCATCCGATGAAACTTCGATGATGTTGTAGGTTCCCGGCGAGAGATCCATCGCGATTGTATTCGAGCCGTCCTTCGCTCCTACGGCCACCATGATATCTAGTGTGCCATCGATGGGTTTGATGTTTACTGGCATTCCCACTGCGGTCAGTTGCCCCTTATTTATCTCCTCAGACAGATTGCTGAGGGTTAGTAAGGTCGACCAGCTTTTGTTTTGAATTGGGATGACCACAGCGCGCTGTGGTTGGAATTCGACCAAAGCATGCGAAGTGTCTTTTTCCTTTAGATGTTCACCCCGAACGATGCCCCTGATAATGCTTTGAGCCTGTTCGACGTATCGGGCTGGAAGCTGGTGGGTGAGGAAGAGATCTTTAGCCTCTTTTTCAACGGCAAGGCTTTCATTTCTCGCCCCTATTTTTTCAAGGAGCGCCGATAGTTTCGCTAGCTCGACAGGCAGCTTCGTGTAGAGGTCAAAAATACGATATAGCCGGATAGTTTCTCGGCGCACCATGAGCGCTTCCTTCGATCGATTTTGCTTTTCAAGAAAATCGGCATATAGGCTGTAGAGCCATACTTCCTCCAATTTGTTTCCTGCTTTTCGAGACTCATTAAGCAGTGTAATGAATTCTTCCTCAACATGCGTGCCTTTGTTGTTTTTCATCCAGTAAACGAGACGTTTTGACCTAGCATATCCGGATCCACTTTCGACCAACTCGTCTAACAGGCTCTCACCTCCAATAATGTCACCCGTGTAGATCATGGCACATGCCAGAATAGTTCTGGCATCAGTGACGGTGCCTTCACTGACATAGATGTTGCCGCGCGATTGCTCAATGATCTGCTTGATTTGATCGATCAAATCAGGTGGCGCTGACTGATTGAGATCCATGCTAATCCGGATCTTTGTCAGTTTGTGTGAGACCGTCGAGCGACCGAGATAATAACCATCATATTTAGCGTTTAAGCCAGTATCCAGAATGGAGAGCGTTTCTTCAATAAATCCAAGCTCTTCGAGTCGCCATGAAAGTTCGGAAATGCAGCCTTGCCATGTCGGAGACAGATCTTTGTCTGGCCCTCCGTCTTCTGGATTGGATGCCCATTTTTTGCACCAAAGAATCCACTCAAGAGATTCCTGCCATTCTCCGTTTCTCCACAGCATATCCGCGTAACTTCGGATGCCTCCAATATGGTTGTAGGTGAGTTCCTTAGGCACTTGCTGTACCCCGTTCTGGCCCTTTTTCAAAAGCGAGTAGGGAATCAGTGCTGGCATATTACGCTTGTGGACTTTTTCCAGGAATGGGAAGGCTGGTCCCATGTCTGGGTATGTTTTTATGTCCATGCGATAGCCCCCCATACGCATTCCTTCAGACCATATGGCAAAGACCTCAGCAAGGCGGCCGTAGCGCCCCGAACTGTTCAATTTGCTCATCAATATGGATGAGACATCCATCATGTCATCGTAATACTGCCGTTGATGCGTGGTCTTAAATAGTGTGTCGAAAATGTTTGATGACCATAAGCTAGACTCCCTACCTCCTCCTTGTTGCCCTTCAAGATAGGTCGAAACAAAAAGATATCTATATCCGTGCCAAGCGCTGAGGAATCGGGCGCGTTCCTTGCCCTTTCCATCAAATTCCAAATCGTCCATGCGCAGTTCGAGCTCTTTTCGCAGATAGTCCATGGCTGCCTCAATGCTCTTCTCTCGCCGGAGTTCTTTCATCTCTTCAACCACAACATCACTCGACGAACGGTCGTGAAGTTTTTGCACTTCGGGAGCCAGTTGGCCAAACTCCTCAAGGGCGGCCTTGCTTTGCGATGTGAAGCTCATGCCGAAGAAATGATTACTTTTGTCGGCGACTGGCTGAATCAAGTAGTAGTGCGTTCTTTTTTCAATCAAACTAGGATCTGTTAGGTAATGCGCGATTTTTGTCGTGCTTGGGTATCTCTCGACGACTCTTGGGTATTGCTCGAGTGGTTTGATGTCGGGTTGGCATCTAGCGACAATGTTTCCGTTGCTATCGATCACTTGCCATTCGCCGCTAATGTCTGAACCACGAGCTGAGGCAATCAACCATTCCGTCGACCCTTTGGGTAGCTGAGGGCTCCAAAATTGAAATCCAATGTAGTGCTTGCCCTCGTGAGTGATAAGGCAATCCTCCGTCCTCATGCGGTAGAGTGAGCTTTCTCCGAGGTTGTTTTTACTCCGATACATCATCGGTAGATTGTTGAGCAAACTGATCGGAAAATCGGGAATTTTGATGGGTTCCTCTGCTGCCCGAGAATATTGAACACCAGCGCTGAATAGTGCTGACAGAAGGAATGAAAATATTAGTGCAAGGCGCTTATGTCCACTGGATGATCTGGGTTTTTCCATGATTGAATTCAACGGGCAAACAGGATGGGGATCAATCATATAAGTAATCTGTTTAAATGAATGAATGCTAGGAATTTACCTTTTCACCTAGTGCGGAGAATACACTAAAGGGCCGGTCTGTAATAATTGGGGTCAGGTCTCTCATTTTAACATTTCTTCGCCTTCTATAGAGACTGTAAGATTCCCCGTCACGGTATATTTGAGAAGTAGAGTTTTAGGCGGCGATTAATTGACCTACTCGATCGGCCGCCACTCGATGGCGGAAAAGCGCGTGGCAGATTGGTAGGAGCCGATGGCCAGCGCGACAGGTTGTTCGGCTGGGTTCCAATTTAACGGAGAGGGTAAGCCAAGGGTGCGACCTTTAATGGAAGTGGTGATTTTATGAACGCCATCGATAGATATGGAGATCGTATCCGGTCGGATTTCGACCTGCAGTTCATAGGTGCGATTGTTTTCTAGAATATGAGTGAAGGCGTTGCCTTGTCGAAGGTCACGGCCATCGATGGTTTGGACGCCCGATAACCCCTTCCCCCAGCCATCGATATCGATTGAGGCGGTGCCCTGTGGAGTTTTGACAAACAGAAAGACCGAATACTGACCATAAAGCCGGGTGAAGGAAACGCGGACATCGTAGGATTCCGGCATTTCGTCAGCGAGTTGAAGAATGCAGATCTGATTATCAGAAATGAGACCTTCAGGAGTTGTGATCCAATTTCCTGACATCCTCTGGCGTGAAGCATCGATATCGGGAAGAAGGTTTTTCCAAACCTCCGGAGCTGGAGTAACCTTTGGAACGTCAGGAATCGGCTGTGGTGTCTTTGGAATAGATGTCGACTCAAATTGCGGAATTATTTTTACTTGTGTTAGAAAATACAAGGGCACCACAGCCACAGGAATCAACAAAAGCAGCAAA
>JANOKJ010000185.1:0-85064 GCA_031419275.1 Akkermansiaceae bacterium
CTTCGATAAGCCCTTTTTCAAAGAAGGACAACTCACCTTGCCAGAGATGTTGCGAAAAAAAGGCTACACCACCTCATGCATCGGTAAGTGGCATTTGGGTTGGGATTGGGATTCGATCCGTCTTCCTGGAACCGATAAAAAATCGAAGAGTCACAAAGATTTTGATTGGTCGAAACCGTTTCGCGGTGGTCCGTTGGATCATGGGTTCGATCACTACTTCGGTGACAACGTCATCAACTTCCCGCCTTACGTATGGATTCAAGACGATCATGTTCTATCTGTTCCAGACATCACTTTTAAAAGTACCCCGCAAAACACCAAGGAGGGAAGCTGGGAGTGCCGGGAGGGTCCTGGGATGTCGGATTGGGATTTCTATCAGGTGCTTCCGACTCTGACCAAAAAAGGTGTGGAGTATATCCAATCACGAAAAGGTAAATCCGAGCCGTTCTTTCTCTACTTTCCTCTACCATCACCTCACGCGCCCATCGTTCCGCTTGATAGCTTCGATGGAAAATCGAAAGCCGGAGCTTACGGAGATTTCGTAGTCCAAACCGATGATACTTGCGGTCAAATCCTCAACGCCCTGCGCGAAGCCGGTCTGGATTCTAACACCATCGTGATTTTCTCCGCCGACAATGGTGCGGAAAACTATGCCTATGCGCGCGATGAAAAATTCGATCATTGGTCCACATCTCCCTTGCGTGGATTAAAACGGGATATTTACGAAGGAGGTCATCGCGTTCCAACCATGATCAAATGGCCCGGTATGACCAAACCCGGTGCGGTGACCGATGCCCTGTTCGCACAGATCGATCTCATGGCGACATTCGCTCATTATCTAAGTTTCGATTTGCCTGAAAAATCCGCCGAGGATTCCCATGACTTTTTTCCTTACTTGAAAGGTGAGTCAAAAACCTCACCACGCACCACGATGGTGCACAACACCAGCAAGGATTACGCGATCCGCGATGGCGATTGGGTGTTGATCGATGCGAAGACCGGCGCGGCTCGCCAGCCTGGTAAGGAGTGGCTTAAGAAACACGGTGTTCCAGCTTATACCGATCAAGCGGTGGGGCTCTACAACCTCCGAGAAGATCTTGGACAGAGGAACAACCTCGCGGAAAAGCAGCCGGAAAAAGTCAAAGAGCTTCAGGAATTACTCAAGAAAATCCGTGATCAGGGCTATTCCGCACCGCGTCTTGCGAAGTAAACGGGCAAGAGATTGAGTCGATTGGTGAAACTTAGGGGTTTCATCCATCTGAATCTGTGGTGAAATACGCCCCGCCTCGCGCAGGTATCGTCACTTCCATTTACCCATGAAATCCCAACTCGCTCTCGCCGCCCTGTTTCTCAGTGGCCTTTCCGCATCCGCCCTAGAACTAGGCGCACCTTTCGCCGACAACGCCGTTCTCCAACGCGAACTCCCGCTGCCCGTCTGGGGTTGGAGCAAACCAGGCACCGAGATCACTGTCGAATTCGCAGGGAAAAAACAAACTGCCAAAGCAGGGGACAATGGCAAATGGATGCTCAAGCTGGATGCTCTTACAGCGAGTGCTGAACCACGCGAGATGACGATCACTGAAAAAGGTGGCGAAGCTAAAACTCTTAAAAATCTTCTGGTAGGCGAAGTCTGGATGGCATCCGGGCAGTCGAACATGCAGTGGATCGCATCCAAGTGCTCGGTTCAAAATTTGGTCAAACAACTTGCTGATAAAGGTGAGAAACCGCCTATCCGTGAATTTGAGATTACCAGCGTCTACGCTTCCTTGCATCCGATTGAAAAAGCCACGGGTGAATGGAAGGTGGATAATTACGGTGACTACAGCGCTGTCGCCTTCGCTTTTGCATTGAAGGTCTATGGAGAAATTGGAGTGCCTATTGGTATCCTGAATTGCTCTTTCAGTCAGACAAGCATCGAGTCATGGGTGCCACGTGAAGGTTTTGCTGCAGGTACGGATGAATACACCAAATCCATCTATCAGAAAATATTGGAAACCGATCCTACCACTCCGGAGCACAAAAAAACATGGGATGCCTATTATCAATCGCTTGAGGACTCTATCAAAACCAATGCAGAGCGAGTTAAAGCAGGAAAAGAAGCTCTCCCAGTTTCCACAAAAAATCCGGGTAATATGGAAAGTAACCGCGATCCATCTTGGATGTTCAACGGACGCATGAGTCCGGTCGTTCCATACGCGATCCGTGGTGCGATTTGGAACCAAGGCTATGCGAACATTCATGGCGGATTGAAATATTATCAGAATCTCCATAGCCTGATTCGCGGTTGGAGATTGAAATGGGATAACCCGAATCTTCCGGTGTATTTCCACCAGTTTTATTGCCCCGGCCCGCCTAAAGAAGGTTATGGAAAAAATTTCCCCAGCATCGAACCCATGTCGGAGATGCGTCTCGGTGCATGGTTGGCTCGTGATATTCCAAACACCGGCATGGCATGTCAGATCGATATTGCGGGTGCTATTCACTACGCGCAAAAAGCTCTTCCCGGCCAGCGCCTTGCGCTTCACGCTCTCAAAAATCAATATGGTAAAAAAGACGTCGTCACGGATGGGCCGATGTTCAAATCTTATTCCGTAAAGGATGATAAACTGACTGTCGAATTCGACCATGCTGATGGCGGCCTGGTTGTTGCCGAAACCGCAACCAATTCTAACAGCACTCCTTCTGAGAAATGTGACGGCCTCGCGACTCCCATCATCATTCCTGATGGCGCATCTAAAGTAAATTTGTTCTGGTTGGCTGGCGAAGATCGTGTTTGGCATCCGGCAACATTCCAAATCGATGGCTCAAAAGTCGTCATCAGTTCGCCGGCTGTGAAATCCCCCCGCGGTGTTTCATACGGATCCGGCGGCATCGGTTTCCAGCCCAACCTTTACAACAAGGCCTTGCTCCCAACCGCGCCTTTCATCTATTTCGACAACAAACTGGTTACCAGCGAAACCTGGCCGGATAAGCCAATGAAAATTGATGGCGCTGTCGTTGATCCAGCTACGGTTGGGAATATTTACGAATATCGTAAAGTGCCCGTTCTTCGCACTCAGTTCCGTGATGACGCCATTCTCCAAGCGGATATGCCGATCACATTTTCTGGTTCCGCTGTGCTGGAATATTTTGACGAAGTCCCAGGTGAAAAGATCATCAAATTCAGCTTTGCTGGTATAGAAAAAACCATTCCTGTGGGTCCAGAGATGAAAGAGTGGAGCGTCACCGTTCCTGCGATGCCAGTAAGCAAAGAACCTAAAACACTTCAAGTTACGATGACCATCAATGGTGAAGTCGTGCATGACCGTGTTTGTAAAAACATTTTGATTGGCGATGTCTGGTATGTCGTTAGCCCGATGCTAACAGGTAAGAAGTTGCCAGTCTTCGAATTTGAAAAATCCGATCAGCCGGTTCGTGTGATGACACGCATGGCAAAACGTTCATCGGCACCTAAACCTGCGCGTTACATGGTTTCCACATCCACCGATCATAACAACCGCTTCGCATCCGTATGGCAGGATGCAACCACAGATTATGCGTCAGCTATCGGTCATCGCTTGGCCAAACAATCGGGACGCCCGACTGGTGTGATTTACATGTCCAGCGATCCCGTTCCTTTAAATAGCTGGATCAAGTTCGAACATCTCAAAAACGCACCAAGCTTGATGGCCGACTACAAAAACCTCGCGCAGATCGAGCCGGGCAATGAAGTCTACGATGTCAATGTGCAGCGCTATATCGGCGCATGGAAAACTTACTGGAGTGAATATGTCCCCAAAATGATCGCAACACGAAGTGTTCCAAACGCAGAGACATGGGGCACTTATCCGCAACTCGCAGGAGAGGTGACCAGCCTGGCCACACAAACCCACAACGTCTGCACCTACTCATTTGTTCCAGGTGCGTTCAAAGGAGTCATCTTCATCGCTGGCGAGGAAATGGTTAAAGCGGATCAAGGTGAGAATTTTGGTTCTGAACTCTCCGCGCTTGCCAATGGCTGGATCGAAGACTTCGGAGGTAAAACCAAGTTCTACTACACACTTCCAAACAAGGAACTTGCTCCAAAAATCACCGCTCCAACTGGAATCAAAGGCGAGAGTGCTGCGATTCCATTAAGCGATTGGCAGAGCACTCTAACTGATCTGAAGTGGATGGATTCAGTGATCGGGGCCAAGTAAGTCTTAATATTAGATGGTATTAATTAATCGATTAAGGAAATTGAATGAGTGAGCCTGATAAAATAGTAAAACCTGCCCAAGAGAATCCTTTGGCGAACATTCTTATCAATGTTCTCATTCCCGTATTGGCTCTGAGTTTCTTGAGTAAAGAACCTGGCACGGCGGAATCGAAGCTTTGGCACATCGGGCCGCTTTATGCGCTCTTTATCGCGTTGGCGTTTCCATTCGTTTACGGAATCTGGTTTTTCGCAAAAACGAGAAAGATGAATTTCTTCTCTGGACTCGGCTTGTTTTCAGTGTTGCTTACGGGTGGCCTCACGCTTTTCCTCTGGAACAAAGACGGCACGGTGAAAGAACACGCGGCGGTATTGTTCGGACTCAAGGAGGCATCGATCCCCTTCGTTCTCGGCTTTGCAGTCATTGTCTCACATTGGACGAAAACTCCTTTGCTGCGCACCTTTCTCTACAGTGATTCGATTTTCGATATCATAAAAATCGAAAGCAAAGTCACGGAGTTGGACAAGCAGGTTGACTATCAAAAAGTTTTGCTAAGCGCGACGATTCTATTCGGCATGTCGTTTTTCATCAGCACCATTCTGAACTTCGGTCTCGCAATGTATTTCCTTGGTGATCTCGATCACACCGCAGCAAATGCCCGTGAGATCTACAACGCGAAAGTCGCCAAAGTGACGGGCTTGGGTTTTGTTGTCATCGGTTTACCGATTATGGTGTTCTTGTTCTTCACGCTTAGGAAACTACTCGGCGGTCTTCGTGACCTGACAGGTTTCAAAGACGAAGAGTTGATGATGCCGAGGTGAGGTTATGGTGTTCTTAGTTCTTAGTTCTTAGTTCTTAGTTTGAATATGCGGAAGCGCGAAGCTCAACCAAGAACCAAGAACCAGGAACTAAGAACCAGGAACTCCCCCCCACCTCTTCTGAAAAAAGGGATGTATGAAATTCGCCAGAACGATGGCAGATGTCCCAAGGTAGAATGATGGTTTGAGGCTGGCGTGCTCGTTGAAGATGATAGCTGCCGCAATCATTCCATAAACGGGTTCAAAGTTAGCAACCAAATTGAATTTATAGGCGCTTATTGAATGAAGGAGTTTGTTGGTCAATGCCTGTGCAAATACAGTGCACACCCAAGCGAGGATAATGATCCAAAGCCAATCCATAAGATCGCCAACAGCAAGAGCTGGGAAACCCAGTGGATCAAATAGAGGAATGGCTAAAAAGCACACGATGGTAGAGGACACCATTTCCCAGCCGACCATCGTCATAGGATCCTGACCACTGATGACGAGGCTTCGGTTCATCACCAAGAATATAGAGGCGAGAAATGCACTCAATAAGGCAACTCCTAAGCCTAAGGCGTGTTGAGTTTCCACACCAACGATCACACATATCCCAGCTAGAACAATCAGACCCAGAAAGACTTCAAAGATCTTAATGCGTCTGCGGGTTAGAATCGGTTCCGAGAAAGCGGTGAATAGCGACAAGGTTGCAAGACCGGCGAGTGCGATCGATACATTTGAGATTTTTACCGCACCGAATAAGCACAACCAATGGACTCCCATAATGGCTCCAACGGCAAAGAGTTTGGCGAGCGCTTTTCTACCGATCCAAATGCTGCGTTTATGAACGATAGATACCCATAGAAGAGCGCCGAGCGCAGCAAGCAAACAGCGCCAAGTCACCAGTATGGGAGCGCTGACGGTTGCGAGTCGACCCAGAACCGTCGTTGCAGCAAAGATAACGACGAGCAGGTGAAGTTGTAGTGTGGTATTGATGGGGAATGCTTAGTTGCGTGATCAGATGAGGGAAGTGAAAAGATGGTTTTTTAGGCTTTGATTCGGTTATGGAGATGCGCTTAGTCTTTGCACGTTCTTGATGGTTTCTCCCTCCACGCAAATTTCCCTGATTCATGAAAGCGCTCGTTAAATTAAAATCCGAAGTCGGTCTGTGGTTAGAAGATGTCCCAGAACCCGAGGTTGGCAACAATGATGTGCTGGTCAAAGTCCACAAAACTGGAATTTGCGGCACGGATTTACACATTTATCTTTGGGATGCTTGGGCGAGCAAAACCATTCCTGTGCCCATGGTCGTGGGACACGAATTCGTCGGTGAAATCGTCAGTACGGGCAGCAATGTCAGCGGATTTAAAATAGGCGATATCGTCAGCGCCGAAGGTCATGTGGTCTGCGGAGTCTGCCGTAACTGCCTCGCGGGTAGAAGACACCTTTGTAAGGATACGAGTGGGATTGGAGTGAACCGTCCCGGTGCTTTCGCAGA
Source organism: Akkermansiaceae bacterium (assembly GCA_031419275.1). GTDB lineage: Bacteria > Verrucomicrobiota > Verrucomicrobiia > Verrucomicrobiales > Akkermansiaceae > Luteolibacter. The sequence continues at coordinate 6,471 of JANOKJ010000185.1, forward strand.
ATACATCAGCGTTCCAATGACCAACGTTTGGCTGCATGCCCCAGATGTGGATCAGGATATCGCTTCGATCTACGATCCTTTTGGAAACGCCGTTCATACCGCGCTTTCGTTTGATCTGTTAGGAGAGGATGTATTGATCACAGGTGCGGGTCCTATCGGTATTATGGCTGTAGCCATTGCGAAGTATGCAGGCGCTCGCCATGTGGTGATCACCGATGTGAACGAATACCGTCTCGATCTCGCTAGAAGCATGGGCGCGGACGTTGCCTTGAATGTATCGAAAGATCAGCTCAGCTCAGTGACCAAAAAGCTCGGGCTTAAAGAGGGATTTGATGTGGGTCTTGAAATGAGCGGCAATCCATCCGCTTTCCACTCCATGATCGATGCGATGTGTCACGGTGGAAAGATCGCGATGCTGGGAATTCCGGGACAGCCAATGGCGATCGATTGGAATAAAGTGATTTTCAGTATGTTGACGATCAAAGGCATCTACGGCCGCGAGATGTATGAGACCTGGTATAAAATGAAGGTCTTGCTCGAAGGTGGGTTGAATATCGCACCGGTCATCACGCATCGTTATGGAGCGGATGAATTCGAAAAAGGATTTGAAGTGATGAAATCAGGGATGAGTGGAAAAGTCGTGCTCGATTGGTCGGTTTTTCATTAATAGAACACAAAGATGAATCAGGATTTTAAAAAACACATCGAGTCTGAGCTCGCAAACATCCAAGCTGCAGGCACTTTCAAAAAAGAGCGCACGATCACAACTCCTCAGGGAAAAAGTATATCCGCAGATGATGGCAAAGTGGTCATCAATATGTGCGCGAATAATTATCTCGGTCTCGCGCAACATCCAAGGATCAAACAAGCCGCACATCAAGCACTCGATGATTGGGGTTTCGGACTGGCGAGTGTGCGTTTTATTTGCGGCACCCAAACCTTGCACAAAGATCTCGAACACGCTTTGAGCGATTTCCTCGGAACGGAAGATACTATTCTGTATGGATCATGTTTCGATGCCAACGGCGGCTTGTTTGAAACCTTGCTTGGTCCTGAAGACGCGATCATCAGTGATGAGCTCAACCACGCATCCATCATCGATGGCGTGCGTCTCTGCAAAGCCAAACGCTTCCGCTACAAAAACTGCGACATGGCGGATCTTGAAGCGCAGCTCATCGCTGCCGATGCTGCTGGATGCCGATTCAAACTCATCGCTACCGACGGAGTGTTTTCCATGGATGGCTTCATCGCTCCGTTGGAGAAAATTTGTGATCTCGCGGATCGCTACAACGCCATCGTGATGGTCGATGATTCGCATGCGGTAGGTTTCATGGGCGCACACGGACGCGGCACACATGAACATTGTGGAGTGATGGGCCGTGTTGACATCATCACCGGCACACTCGGCAAAGCACTCGGCGGAGCAAGTGGTGGCTATACCAGCGGCAGAAAGGAAATCATCGATCTGCTTCGTCAGCGTTCACGCCCTTATCTTTTCAGTAACACCCTCGCGCCGATGATTGCCGGCGCGACTCTTGAGGCGCTTCGCTTGCTAAAAGAATCCACCACCTTACGTGACACGCTTGAGGAAAACACCCGTTTCTTCCGCAGTGAAATGACGCGTGCTGGTTTCAATATTGTCCCTGGCACGCATCCTATTGTACCAGTGATGCTAGGTGATGCTGCATTGGCTGCAAAATTTGCAAATGCGATGCTTGGTCATGGTATTTATGTGATCGGATTCAGCTATCCGGTAGTTCCGCAAGGTAAGGCAAGGATACGCACGCAGATCAGCGCCGCTCATACAAGAGAGGATCTGGAGATTGCGGTCCGCGCATTTAAGGCGGTGAAAGAAGAGTTGGGGCTCTGAATCAGTTCTTAGTTCGTGGTTCCTAGTTCTTAGTTGAGCTTCGCGCTTTCGCATATTCGAACCAGGAACCAGGAACCAGGAACCAGGAACCAGGAACTAAGAACTAAGAACTAAGAACTAAGAACTTATTTATTTCAAACATGTCAGATTCAGTGCGAGCCGACAAATGGTTGTGGGCGGTTAGATTTTACAAAACTCGGGCGTTGGCGGGAGAGGTTCTCGGTAACGGGAAAGTGAAGCGCAATGGCCATGTGATGAAGAGATCCTCTTCCATTCATATCAACGATGTGTTGGAAATTTCCTTCGCTGAAGGACCGGGAGTGCGGGATATTTTAGTGAATGGAGTCATTGATAAAAGGGTTGGCGCGCCCGAAGCGCAGGCGTGTTACACAGATCGAACGAAGCCAGAAGTCTACGAGAAACTGCGTGCTTGGCAGATCGCCAAATTAGAAGCCGCAAAAGGCAGGCCGACCAAGAAAGACCGCCGCGCGATTGATCAGATCAAGGCGGCTTGGGAATGGGATGCTTGAAAGTATTCCTTGCGTATGAGTAAAGCTGCGCTTTTTTGCTTCATGAAATTCCCTTTGAAGTTGGTTATTTTTTTGTGCGCACTCGGATTATGTTCAAGTGTGTGGGCTGAGGAGGAGGTTAAGAATCTTGTGAAGAAGTTGATTGGCTTTGAAGATCAAGCTACCGAGCCAAAATGGATCGCCGTTAACGACGGTGTGATGGGCGGTCTTTCGAAAGGTGGTCCAGAGATAAAGAATGGCTCACTGCATTTTTCCGGGAATTTATCTTTGGAAAATAACGGAGGCTTTTCTTCGATACGCACGCTTGAGCAGAAATATGATTTTAGCGGTAAGACCGCCGTCGTTATTCGGCTCAAAGGAGATGGTAGAAAGTATCAGCTACGTCTTGCGACCGATGCTCGATACAGAGGATCAGCTATTTCCTATGGAGCTGAGTTCACTACAGAAAAAGGAAAGTGGATTGAGGTCAAAGTGCCTCTCAACTCGCTCTCACCTAGTTGGCGCGGAATGAATCTCAAAGAACCGGACTTTGACTCTTCAAAAGTAGAAGAGTTAGGTATTTTAATTGCTGATAAAAATGCAGGAGCGTTTGAGATTGAGGTGGACTGGATAGCAGTGGAGTGAGATGTCACTTGCGGCACGGATCGCTCATTTTCTCAAAATGTAACAAGATCTGTATCATTTGCCGTTTTATCTCGTATAACTTCGCATGAATCTCCCCGAATCAGTTCATCTCTCAGGATCCGATCCTTCGTATCCTATTTTTGAAATTAATCATCCAACGTGTGTAGCTCGCGTTGCCATGCATGGCGCACAGGTCATGTCCTGGCGGCCGGCTTATGAGGATGAGGTATTGTATTTGAGTCCGGAGGCAGTTTTCAGAGAAGGGAAAGCCATCCGTGGTGGACTGCCAATTTGTTGGCCGTGGTTCAATGCACATCCGACTAATACAGAGATGCCCTCACATGGAATCGCCAGAACACGGTTTTGGAATTTCATATCTGCAAGCGAGAGCAACGAAGGCGTGGTTCTCAATTTTGATATGGTAGATGGGATTTGGAGCGCCGCTATGACTCTTAAACTCAGCGAAGCTCTGGAAGTGATTCTTGAAACACGTAATCCAAATGAAATCCCCATCGTCATTTCCGGAGCGCTGCATCCGTATTTCGCCGTATCCGATATTGAGCATGTGAGGATCGTGAATCTGGATGGTGCAGATTACCTAGATACAGTCGGCGAACCGACACATCGCATTCAAAAAGGCCCGCTGACTTTCAAAGGTGAGGTAGATTCAATTTACGATAGTTCTAGCAGCGTGCTTTTAGTTGATGATCTATCAGGTCGAACTCTGCTCATCGAAAAATGTGGAAGCCCATCGACCGTGGTTTGGAATCCATGGGTGGAAAAATCTGCGGCGCTAAAAGATTTACCGGATGATGGTTATTTGAAGTTTTGCTGCATTGAAGCGGCGATTGCGAATGACAAAGCAGTGATCGTGATGCCGGGCACGAGTTCGATTCTTAGTATGAGGATCAGTGTGGAAGAATGATAATGGTAGGGTCGTTTTGATAAAACGACCGAAAGTGAGTAATATGTCTATTAGATCCAGCTTCTGATTCGGTCATTTCATCGAAATGACCCTACCTTTCAAATCCCCGCCAGCGCTTCTTCAAAGACCGTTAGCGTATCGTCAATATCCGCTTCGGTATGCGCTAATGATAAGAATCCGGTCTCGTAAGGCGAAGGTGCGATGTAGACGCCTCTTTCCAAGCAGCCCCAGAAAAACTTTTTGAACAGCTGCATATCTTGTTTCATCACGTCGTCGACATTTACGATTTCGCGATCGGTGAAGTAGAGGCAGAACATGGAACCCACGCGGTTGATGCTATGTGGAATGCCTTTTTTATTCATCAAGGTGCGCAGTCCGGTTTCGAAATGAAGACCGAGTTGGTCGAGGCGAGCGAAGCCATCAGGTTTTCCGGAGGAAAGTTCGCGCAACTGCGCCAGTCCGGCAGCCATGGCGAGCGGGTTTCCGGAAAGAGTTCCTGCCTGATAGACGGGACCGATGGGTGCTACCATGTCCATCACATCCGCACGACCGCCGAAAGCGCCAACGGGAAGTCCGCCACCAATGACTTTTCCAAAGCACGATAGATCCGGGGTGATGTTTTCGATTCCTTGAACGCCTGCTTTACCAAGACGGAAGCCCGTCATGACTTCGTCGAAAATAAGTAGCGCTCCGTATTTTTTGGTGATCGATGAAAGCAGAGCAAGGTAACCAGGTTTCGGAAAAACGAGGCCGGCGTTGGCTGGATAGGACTCGACGATGATCGCGGCGATCTGATCGCCTTTTTCCAGAAAGTGTTTTTCTAACGATTCAGGGTCGTTGTAAGAAAGCACGATGGTTTTTTCTGCAAATGCACGTGGCACGCCTGCTGAATCCGGTTCGCCATGAGTGAGTGCTCCGGAACCAGCCGCAACCAACAGCGAATCCGAATGGCCATGATAACAACCATCGAATTTCACGATGTAATCACGTTTGGTGAAACCACGCGCGAGGCGGATCGCCGACATCGTGGCCTCGGTGCCGGATGAGGTCATGCGGACTTTTTCAACCGATGGCACCCATTCACAAATTGTGCGTGCCATATCGACCTCATACGGATTCGGGATGCCGAAGGAAATCCCGTCTTTCGCGACCTGATGGATCGTGTTGGTGATCTCGACTGGAGCGTGCCCGAGAATGTTCGGCCCCCATGAACCGATGTAGTCGATATAGGTTTTGCCATCGATATCAGTGATGCGGCAACCTTTAGCGCGACGGACGAAAAACGGCTCGCCATCGACGTTTTTAAAAGCCCGAACCGGGGAGTTCACACCACCCGGGATGTATTGCTTGGCGACGGCGAAGAGTTTGCTGGAGAGATTGGACACGGGGTGAAGTTAAGTTTCAAAATTCAAAATTCAAATCTCAAAGGTGGATGAATAAGGTCATTTTGACAAAAAGACTGAGGATGGAATTTTTTCGCGAAAAATGGCGGTCGTTTTATCAGGCTAACTTACAAGCCAATCGAATTGCGGCGATCATGGAGGCGGGATTGGCGATGCCTTGGCCGGCGATGGCGAAAGCGGTTCCATGATCCGGGCTGGTGCGGGGTTTCGGGAGACCGAGGGTGACGTTGACGGCTTCGTCGAAGTCTAACAATTTTAGGGGGATCAATCCCTGATCGTGATACATGGCTAGCACGGCGTGGTATTTGCCTTGGGTAGCATCGCGGAAAATGGCGTCGGGCACGTGGGGACCGGAGAAGGTGGCGATTCCGAGTGAGTTGAGCGCAGCGATAGCGGGTGCGATGATGGATTTTTCCTCGTTGCCAAATGCACCGTTTTCACCGGCATGGGGATTGAGACCGCAAACGGCGATGAGAGGAGAATCGATTCCTCTTTTTGTTAGGAATTCCGCGGTGAGCTTTCCGATGGTTATGATGCTTTCGGTGGTGAGGAGTTTCGTGACATCGGCGAGGGGGATGTGGATGGTGGCGAGGCCAACGGTTAAGGTTGGGCCAGTAAGGAGCATTCCGGATTCTGTTAGGCCGAAGGCGTGGGTGAAAAATTCGGTTTGGCCAGGAAAGGGGAAGCCGACCGATTGCAGGCCTTCTTTGGAAACGGGGCCGGTGACGACGGCAGCGGCGTCGGTTTCGCGGAGCAGGCGTGCGGATTCTTCAAGTGCGTCGAGTGCGGCTTGAGCGGACTCACGGGTGGGTTTCCCAAGAATCCCGGCTGAGCGATCCCCGATGACGCGGAAATTGAAGCCAGCAGGGAGTTTTCCCGAAGCTAGGGCAGCATCGATCACTTCTGGACCGATTCCAGCGGGGTCGCCAAGGGTGATAAGAATTTCGTGCACGGAATAGAGATGGACGTTGAAACGCGCGGCTGCAAGTTGGAAGCTTCGGGCAGGATGTTAAGTGAGGAAACTAAAAATCGTTTCGGAGGAATTGCACGCCTTTACGGAGAGCGGGCCTTGGAGAGGTTTTCGCAGGCGCGTGTTGTAGTGGTTGGGATAGGAGGTGTGGGCTCATGGACGGTCGAGGCCTTGGCACGGTCGGGCATAGGAAAAATCCGCATGGTGGATCTCGATGAAATTTGCATCACCAATGTGAATCGCCAGCTGCACGCGATGGACGGTCAGATCGGCCGACAGAAAACTGCTGCGATGGCGGAGCGGGTGCGAGCGATCCATCCCGAGTGTGAAATCGAAGTCATCGAAGGGTTTTTCACCGAACGCTCTGTTGAGGAAGTATTAGGCGGCGAGGTGGCTGGAGTGATTGATGCGATTGATTCGATGCAGCACAAAGCCTTGCTTATCGCGGAGTGCAGGAAGCGCGGGTTGCCGGTGGTGACTTGCGGTGGTGCTGGGGGTCGACGCGATGCGACCCGGATCAGCGTGCGGGATCTGGCATTTTCCGGAAAAGACGCTCTGCTGCATCAGTTGCGGAAACGTCTGCGCAAAGATCATGGGTTCGATGCGGTGCCGATGGGATCGAAGCCCGAGGAGATGGGTATCCGCGCGGTGTTTTCTGACGAGCAACCCATTTACCCGAGCGGCAATGGTGAAGTTTCATGCGAGAAACCTGAGATCGCGGACATGCGTTTGAATTGTGCAACCGGTTATGGCACTGCTACCCACGTCACTGCCACTTTTGGGGTCGTCGCTGCTGGGGCGATGCTGGATATTTTGGCTGAATGAGGCGAAAAGTTTTTGATTCCGTGCTTGGATTTTGGACTTGGTATTGTGGAGTAAATGCATGTCAGAAAATCCCTACACGGTTCCCATGGTCCAACCTCCGATCATTCCGTCAACGTTACCGGTCACCGATGATATTTCGAGACACATGCAGGGCGTGGTTTATCCGCTGCAACTCAGTTTCAAGCTGATTGCCCTGACTACACAAGTTACGGTGACGGATGCCGCAGGGCGTGTTGTGGTGCATACCAATCAGAAGTTTTTCAAATTCAAGGAACATGTCGATGTGTTTGGCGATCGCACCAGAGCGGTGAAGCTGGCTGAAATCAAAGCAAACAAAGTGATTGATTGGTCAGCTAGATACAACTCGACCGATGCGTCAGGTCAGGCGATTGGATCAGTGGGGAGAAAAGGCTGGAGATCGATTTGGAAGGCTCATTACGAGGTTTTCAATCCAGAAGACAACAATCCAGACTTTGTGATCAGTGAAGAAAATCCTTGGGCGAAGTTCATGGATGGTTTGTTGGGTGGAGTGCCGATTTTGGGAATGTTTTCCGGGTATTTTTTCCATCCAAAGTATTTGGCGGTGAGCACTGACGGAAGACCTGTGATGAGTCTGACTAAACAAGCCGCGTTTTTCGAAGGGAAATTTCTCATCGAAAAATTAGACAACATGAGCCCTCGTGAAGAACTGAACCTTATTCTCTCGTTGTTCATGCTGGTGATGCTTGAAAGACAGAGAGGATAGATTTAAATCTCTAACAATCCGATCTGATAGCTTGCGGCAATTGAGTCGCGGGTTGCGAATGTTAGAGACTCAATCTGGCATTGAGCGATCAGCGCGCGATCGAATGGATCTCCGTGATGGGGTGGAAGTTTGATCGATGCCTGCGCGTGGGCGCCGGTGAATGGCAATATTTGAATGCCGTTTTCTGGTAGGAATTCGGCGAAATTTTCCGGAATATGGAGTTTACCTTTAGATGATTTCAGACCGATTTCCCAGATGGAGACCGCACTGGCGAATACCTCATTACGAGGATGTGAAATTTCCGCGCGTGCGGTTGGGCTGATGCGATTAGGATCGTCCATCCACCAGAGTAAGGTGTGGCTATCGAGGAGGATTCTCATGATTTTACTCGGTAAGTTGTGCTGGGTTCCGCGACTTTGGACTGAGATGGAGAAGGCTCGATGGATGCGCCAGTCATAGCCTCGATGAGTTCGGGATCAGTTTCCCAGCAATCGGTGCTTTCCCATATTTTTCCAGCAAGGAAACCGCCTTTGCGGGCGGGTTGAGGCGGGATGTAGGGAACGAGCTTGGCCATCGGTTTGCCGGCTTTCGCGATGATGATTTCCTCGCCAGCCGCCGCTTGCTCAACCAAACGGGAGAGATGGGTTTTGGCTTCTTGAATGTTTTTCATGAATAAGTCTGGTCTGGTCTGGTCTGATTGTCAAATTAGATTTTGAAAACAAGATGGACGGTCGGATTGCTGGAAAATAGGTTTCTGTGCGATTGATGATAGAGGCACTGGAAAATTTTTTGGCGGAAGCGGGTTGGGTGGATCGGTTTGGGGATGAGGCGCGTATGATCGGTGGGCGTTTGGTCTCGAAAGTTCAGGAATTGCAGTTGGAAGGGGGCGAAGAGATTCAAGCGAGGGCGCGGGTTCTTTCTGAAAAAGTAGAAGCGGCGTTTTGGGAGCAAGGTGGACAGGTGTTGTTTGAGACGAATTGCAGTTGTGAGGTGGGCTCGTTCTGTGAACACGGGTTTGCCCTACTTGGCAAAATGGCGAAGACGAAGCATTTGGAGAAAAGCTTCGGACGAAGTGCTGCGGAGGCGGTGGCTGTCGAGTTGGGTGGAAGAGTAGAGGGGGAAAGAGTAGAGGGGGATGGGGAGAGTGGGCGTGAGGGGGATGTTGTTTTCGAGTTGGTTGTGCGGAAGGATGCGGTGGATCGAGCGACCCAGATGTTATTAAAATCGATGGGGCAAGTGGAGCCGAAGGAATGGATTTTTGCGGAGGCGTTTGTAAGCAGCGGCGTTCAGCGCAAGCCATTGGCGACGGCTCGCGAGGAGGGAAGAACTCCGCGAGAGCAGCAGGCGATTCGTGAGTTGCGCGATGTCGGGCTCTCATCAATGCAAACGAATACCGCATGGCGATTTCTGCTCAGCATGAGATCGCGCACGGTTGAGGCGGCGGGTGAAAATGATAAATGGTTTCCTGATCCGGGTCGGGTGCCAGTGGATACGTTCTGGCATCAGTTTCGTGGAGAGTTCGCTGAAGTGTTAGAAAACGCGGGATGGAAGGTGAAATATGAGGATGGGGTCGGTCATCAGGTGCATGATGCCGCTCCTGAAAAATGGCATACCCTTCTAACAGGTGAACAGAATGACGAAAATTACGAGGGAGATTTCTCGAATGGTGGATGGTTTAGCTTGTCAGTGGGTTTTGATGTGGATGGTGAACGCTACGATCTGATGCCGATTTTGGCGGGCTTGCTGAAACAGGAATTTTTGGAGGAGACATTGGATAGGCCGAACCAAGGATTCGTCTATGCGCCTTTGCCGAATGGCGATGCGTTGAAATTGCCGATTGGGAGGGTGCGGCGTTTGCTGCAACATTTATCGGCTTTGGAGGATCCCAAGTTTTTCGGAAAGGCGCGGGTGCATGCGTTGGATGCTGCGGCGTTGGCGGGGCTGGAGGGATTGGGAATTGAGACGCCGAAAGGTTTGGCAAAGCTGAAAGAACGGTTGGAAAATTTTTCAAAAGTGGAAGAGGTTGAAACTCCCGGCGAGATCAAGGCGACTTTAAGAGATTATCAGAAAGCAGGATTTCAATGGATGCAATTTCTTGCGGGCCATGGGCTGCACGGAATTTTGGCTGATGACATGGGCTTAGGAAAAACCTTGCAGACACTCGCGCATTTGATGGCGGAGAAAACGAGTGGTCGAAACGGTGGTCGGCCATCGCTGGTGATTGCGCCGACTTCAGTGGTTCCGAACTGGCGGGCAGAGGCGATCAAGTTTGCTCCGGGTTTGCGGGTGTTGGTTTTGAATGGGGCGGATCGGAAAAAATATTTTCGCTCCATTCCGCACGCGGATTTGGTAATTACATCGTTTGCGCTATTGCAGCGCGATATCGAGAAACTACTCGGTTTTGAGTATCACGTGTTGGTTTTGGATGAAGCCCAGTATATCAAAAATCCTCGTGCAAAAGTCGCACAGGCGGCGTGTCGGGTGGTGGCGCGGCATCGCTTGTGTCTTTCCGGAACGCCGATTGAAAACCATCTCGGTGAATTATGGAGTCTGATGCATTTTCTCATTCCCGGATTTCTTGGGACGGAGGATGCGTTCAATAAAAATTTCCGAAAGCCCATCGAAGAAGAGGGTGATGCGGAGAAAAACGCTTTATTAAAAAAGCGAATCGCTCCGTTGGTGTTGCGTAGGACGAAAGATCAAGTAGCCAAGGAATTGCCGCCGAAAACCGAGATGATACATTTGATTGAGTTATCGAGTGATCAAAAAGATCTCTACGAAACCGTGCGCGCAACCATGGATAAGCGGGTTCGCGAGGCGATTGCGGCGCGCGGGATCGAGCAATCGCAGATCGTATTTCTGGATGCGTTGCTGAAGTTGCGGCAGATCTGTTGTGATCCGCGCTTGTTGCCAGAAGATTTTGCGGCGGGTATCCGAAGCTCGGCGAAGTTGGAGTATCTGAAAGAAATGTTAGAAACTCTGGTGGAGGAGGGTCGGAAAATTTTGATTTTCTCCCAGTTCACGACCATGTTGGGATTGATCGAAGAGTATCTAGTGAAGACCAAGGTGCCGTATCTGAAATTGACGGGTGGCTCGAAAGATCGGGGTAAACTGGTTGAAGAGTTTCAGTCCGGAAGATTCCCCGTGTTTCTCATTTCTCTCAAGGCGGGCGGCACAGGTTTGAATTTAACAGCGGCAGATACAGTGATTCACTACGATCCGTGGTGGAACCCGGCGGCCGAGGCTCAGGCAACGGATCGGGCATATCGGATCGGCCAGGATAAACCGGTGTTTGTTCATAAGCTACTTTGCCAAGAAACTGTTGAGGAACGCATCCATCGCTTGCAGCTAGAGAAGGCGAAGCTGGCAGAAGGGTTGTTGGCGGATGCCGATGTGGTGCGGAAGCTAGATGCGACGATGATCCGTGAGTTGTTGAGCTAAATGAGGTAGGATAAATACCTATTGAATTATTACAGTTGTCTGATGATATTGAATTCTATGAAAAAATTATTGAATAGCAGATTATCGAAAAGCTTGCTTGGAGCGGGTTGTGCACTGTTGGTCTTGGGTGTTGCAGATGCAAAGCCCGATAAATCTAATGGCAAGAGTGAAAAGGGAGGCAAAGGCGGTGGTTCGGATCACTCGGAAAAGCATAGTTCCGACAAAGGCGGCGGTAAGGATCATAAAGACGACAAGGGCGGCGGTAAGGATCACAAAGACGACAAAGGCAACGATAAGGATCACAAAGAAGCCAAAGATCATAAAAACGATGAAAAAGGCAAAGAGGCGAAGCATGATGATAAATCGGAGTCATGGCGCGCACATCGCTTTGAAGATAAAGATCGCAATGATTTTTTAGATTACTTTAAAGGTTACGAAAGTAATCCACATGGATTGCCACCCGGCTTAGCGAAAAACTTACAGCGCGGAAAACCCTTGCCACCCGGTTGGCAGAAGAAGGTGAACGAGGGATATATTATTGAGGATGGAGACAAAGATTTTTTCCAAGTTTTGGAAGATTCACTTTTCCCAAGAATGAAACCCATTCCTAATACTAGAATGTATTTGTATGGCGACCGCGTAGTCCGTGTTTATGAACCGCGCCGTCAGGTGATCGATGTCTTTCCGATTCCTACGATTAAATACTAACCCATGATTGATCGCTATCCCTTGGACATTCCAGGGGGTAGCGAATTTCCTTTTGAAGGTTGGATGGCTGGCTGGGCAGGCGTAGGTTCAGTAGGAACGGGTGAGGTCGGTGCAGCTGGTGTAGTTGGCGCTGGCGGAGTACTTGGCGCTGGTGGTGGAGTAGTTGGCGCAGCTGGTGGAGTTGGCGCTGGTGGAGTAGTTGGCGCTGGTGGAGTAGTTGGCGCTGCTGGAGTCGTTGGCACAGGTGCTGGTTTAGCGGCTTTTTTGGAACACGAGCTCGGCATTCCAAAAGCGAGTATTGGGATCAATAGAAGGAATTTCACAATACGAAACTAGTTCAGGTGATTTTGGTGTCGAGGTTTAGTTTACGAGAAATTGTAAGCGTCCATATCGAAAACCACGGTAACATCCTCGGGGAGGGTGGTTTTTTGGAGGATGTTTTGGACGTGGTTGGTGAGGGGGCGGGCTTGGTGGGAGCGGAGGGTAATTTGGAAACGGAACTGATCGTGGGATTTGATGAGGGGGCTGGGTAAAACTTCGCCGAGTGAGATCCCTGCGGGGAGATTTTCTTTTAATCGGAGATGAAGGGTTTGGAGGGTGAATTCTGCGCGACGTTCGTGGCCGGATCGAGCTGTTAGAACTGCACAGTGGGCGAAGGGTGGGAAACGAAATTGGCGACGCATTTCCATTTCCTGTTCCGCGTAGCCATCAAAATCATGTTTGCGTGCAAACTGGATGCTGGGTGAATGGGGTGTGAAGGTTTGGACGATGACTTCGCCTTCGAGTTCGCCGCGTCCGGCGCGTCCGGCGACTTGGGTGATGAGCTGGAAGGTACGCTCACCGGCGCGGAAATCCGGAACATGCAGGCCGAGGTCGGCGTTGAGGATTCCGACCAAAGTGACGTTGGGAAAATGCAAGCCTTTGGCGATCATCTGCGTGCCGATCAGGACATCGATTTTTTTAGATTTGAATTTATTGAGAATATCTTTGAGCGCGTTCTTGCGGCGCATCGCATCGGCATCAATGCGAGCGAAGCGGGCTGCTGGGAGAATTTTTTGTAAGACCTCTTCGACTTTTTGGGTGCCGTAACCTTGAAGGGCGATGCTGGGGTTGCTGCATTCTGGGCATTTTCTGGGGACGATGGATTGGTGTCCGCAAACATGGCAGACGAGGCGTTCATCGGTGCGGTGATAAGTGAGAGCGACAGCGCAGTGCGGGCATTGGCAAACGTAGCCGCAGCCATGGCATTGCAGGGAACGGGCGAAACCGCGGCGATTGAGAAAGAGGATGGATTGTTCGCCTTTTGCGAGTCGTTGTTCTAGAGCGGTGCGGAGACGGTCTGATAGAATCGCGACCTGGCCTTTTTGTTTTTGCTTTTCCAAACGCATGTCGATTACGCGGACGAGTGGCATTGAGTGGGCGTCGGCGCGCTGATCGAGACGGAGGAGTTGGTATTTTCCTGTTAGAGTGTTCTGCCAGCTTTCGAGGGAAGGCGTGGCGGAGCCGAGGACGATGGTGCAGGGCTCGAATGCGGCGCGGAGAACCGCGACGTCACGGGCGTGGTAGCGTGGAGGGTTTTCTTGTTTGTAAGAAGTTTCATGTTCCTCATCGACGATGATGAGTCCGAGGTTAGGCAGCGGTGCAAACACGGCGGAGCGGGCGCCGATGACGATACGGGCGTGGCCTTTGCGGATGCGATGCCATTCGTCGAAGCGTTCTCCTTGTGAGAGGTTGGAGTGAAGGACAGCGACTTGATCGTCGAGTTGGGAAAAGCGTGCTTTGAAACGGCGAACCGTCTGCGGGGTGAGGGCGATTTCAGGAACGAGGACGAGGACAGTTTTGCCGAGATCGAGCGCGGCTTGAGCGGATTGGAGATAGACTTCGGTTTTGCCGCTGCCGGTGACGCCTAGAAGAAGATAGGGGGAGTGAGGGACTTGGGGAGTGGGGGAAGTGCCGAGTGCCGAGTTAGCAGTGATTAGTGAAGAGGAGATTGCGTCGAAGGCTTGTTGTTGTTGGTCGTTGAGAGTTAACGGGTGGGAGGGGACGATGGTGTCGGCGGCTTCTGGATCGCGGCGGACATCTTCGGTGGAGATCGTGATGAATTTTTTCGCGGCTAGGCTTTTCAGGGAAGGTGCGGAGTTTTCGCCGAGGTCGGCGACGGGGAGGGTGCGATCTGGGGCCTGGAGGAGGAGGAAAAGAATCACGTGTTGTTTGGCGGCACGTTTTTCAAGCTTCGCGAGTTCGGCGGGATCGATGTTTTCGGCTGCGGTGGCGATGCGTCGGGTTTTCGCGGAGTTGTCCTCGGTGCGGACGGCTTCCGGTAGAATAGAACGGATGACGCTTTCAATACTAGATCCGTAGTAGTTGGCGATCCAGCGGGCGACTTTGAGAAGGGTCGGCGTGATGAGAGGTTCGGGATCGATGAGGGATTGAATTTCCCGCATCGCGAATTCGCTTTGCTCGGGTTTAGGAAGGATGGCGAGGACTGTACCGGAACTGGTTTTCTGACGGATCGGCACACGCACGCGGCAACCCTCGACGACGGGAAGTTCGGCGGGGATGGCATAGTCGAAAACGAGCTCTGAGGGGCCGTCGATGAGGACACGGGCGATCAAGGTGTGGAAACTTTAAGTTTTAAACTTTAAACTACAAGGAAGAGGTTTGAAGACGTTTGAAGAGATTCAACGCAAAGGCGCAAAGAACGCTAAGATTCGCAAAGGATTAAAAATAATGGAAAACAAAAGGCATAAAATCGAAGTTCAGATTTAAATTTTACCAACTTTGCGAACCTTAGCGTTCTTTGCGGCTTTGCGTTGAAAGAAATTCTCACAGCCCGAATTAAGAAATTTTCTAAGATTGTCGAGGAACCGGCTGATGGTCATGCTATCGGCAGATGTTACCGGAAATTTTCACGAATGTGCCTGGGGAGAAGTCGTTGGCTTTGGGGCGGCGGTTGGGGGAGGTGGAGTGTCGGAACACGACGTTTCTTGGGGATGACTGGCCGATTTTTTGGGAACGGGCGGAAGGCTCGAATGTTTGGGATGTAGATGGGAATCGGTTTCTCGATATGACGAGTGGGTTTGGGGTGGCTGGCTTGGGTTATGGATTTACGGCTGAGGCGTTGAGGAGGCAGAGCGATGTGTTGATGCATGCGATGGGCGATGTGCATCCGGCGCGGGTGAAAGTCGAACTGTGCGAGGCACTTTCTCAAATCACCTATGAGCGCTGGGAGGGGAAGAAAGGGAAATGTTTGTTTGGAAATTCTGGCTTCGAGGCGGTGGAGGCGGCATTGAAAACGGCTGTGCTGGCGACAGGGCGGACCGGGATTTTATCGTTTGAGGGAGCTTATCATGGATTGGGTTACGGGGCCTTGTTGGGTCAGGGGATAGGTTGGTTCCGTGAGCCGTTCGAGGGACAGATCGCAAAAGTAACCGAGCGAATTCATTTTCCCAAAGAGTCCGAGGGCTTGGAAATATTTCGTGAGGAGTTGGGACGTGTAGACGGGAGTAAGATCGGGGCGGTCTTGGTGGAACCGATCCAAGGTCGGGGTGGAATTATTGTGCCGCCTGATGGATTTTTGCACGAATTGCGGACGTGGTGCGATGAGGTTGGGGCGATTTTGATTTTCGATGAGATCTACACAGGATTCTGGCGGACCGGGAAAATGTTCGCCTGTGATTGGGAAGGTATTGTGCCAGATCTGATTTGTTTGGGAAAAGCGTTGAGCGGCGGATTTCCGATTTCGGTCTGCGTGGGTCGAGCGAAGGTCATGGATGCTTGGCCGGAAAGCGGCGGTGAGGCGCTGCACACTAGCACCTTTCTAGGGAATCCGATGGGTTGTGCGATGGCGCTTGAGGCGATCCGATGCTATCGCTCTCAAGGAATGGAGGGTGTAGTGCAGCATGCAGCGGATCAATTAGAGCATGGCCTCAGTAGATTGGTGGGTTTGGATGTTGTGAAAGAAGTCAGGGGAATCGGTCTGATGATGGGAGTGCAAATGGACAGCGGCGAGCGGGTGCTTGATTTGGTGAAAGCAATGCTCAGAGCGGGTGTGATTGCGCTTCCAGATGGTCCGAAGGGGGATGTGTTGGCTTTGACTCCACCGCTGGGGATTTCAGGTGAGGAAATGGAATTTTCCATGGAGTTACTTAAGGGATTGATAGAATTCTGATGAATGTTCGGTATCGCCCCTTGCCCTAGCCACAAGTATCGGCTAGCAAATGTGAAAACTTTCCCTTCCAAGCCCTTTGTTATTTTTTAATCCTACAACACTCACCCTCTGGATTGGCATTCTTGTGCTGATTGGCGTAGGTTATTTATGCGTCCTTTCATGGATGCGTAGTCCGCATCGCGGGCGCACAGCGGTATTGGAAAGTCTGCGGTTTTTCATCACGCTATTGGTGGTGATGTTGCTGTGGCAGCCAGAGTGGCGGACCGTGGTGAATCCGACCAGTAAGCCAAAAATCGCGATTTTGTGGGATGATTCTCGCTCGATGAACACCTTGGATGCGATTTTGCCAACGGAGCTCGCTGAGGAGGGAAAAGCAGGAGAAGTCATTTCCCGTGCGGATTGGGTGAAAAAAGTTTTGGGTTCCACGTTGTGGGAGCCACTGCGGGTGGGTGGTGCGAATGAGCTCTCGACCCAGCCATTTGCGACTCCTGCTAAAGAAGGACTTTCTGGTACGGATATAAACGCTCCGCTTACAGAGCTTTTGGAAAACGAAAACAACCTCCGTGCGGTGGTCATGTTGGGTGATGGTGATTTCAATTTAGGATCGCCTCCTGTGGCGGCCGCGCAGAAATACCGGATTCGCTCGGTGCCAATTTTCACGATTCCAGTAGGCAGTGATAAACGTCTTCCTGATTTGGATTTACTGACCGTGACAGCACCAACCTACGGGATTGTTGGAGAAAACGTGCAGATTCCTTTTACCATTCGTTCTTCGCTGGACAGACAAGTTCGGACGATTGTGCGGTTGCGTGATGAGTCTGGGCGGGAGCGGACGAAGAACATCATCCTCGCCCCGAATGTTGAGACCTATGATTCGATTTTGTGGAAGATGGAAAAAGAGGGCTCTACCAAGCTGACCTTGTCGATCCCAGTTGAGGACGGCGAACTCATTTCATCTAACAACTCACATGATTTCACGATTTCCGGAAAGCCTGAGCGGATTCGGGTTCTCGTTATTGAGACACTGCCACGTTGGGAGTATCGATTTTTGAGAAACGCGCTTTCGCGTGATCCGGGTGTGGAGCTTTCGTGTTTATTGCTGCGTCCTGAATTAGGACCGGGTAACGGTGCGGATTACATTGATAAATTTCCAGCAACCTTGGATGAGTTGTCGAAGTTCGATGTCGTGGTTTTAGGTGATGTCGGAATTGGTGAGAATCAACTCACTGAGGAACAGGCGAAACAGATCCGAGGATTGGTGGAGAATCAGGCATCCGGCGTGGTGTTTTTGCCAGGACCGCAGGGTAATCAGATGAGTTTAGTGAAATCCGCATTGTCGGATTTATTGCCGGTGACCTTGGACGAGAAAAATCCCAAAGGATTATCTGAAGTTGTAGCGACGCCGTTGAATCTAACTTCGGAAGGTCGGGCATCGTTGTTGACGATGCTAGGTGAGTCCGAGGAGGAAAATCCTGATATCTGGCGTCGCCTTCCTGGGTTTTACTGGCATGCGCCGGTACTTCGCGCAAAGGCTGGAACGGAAGTTTTGGCCGTTCACGCGAGTCGACGTGGTCCCCAAGGTTCGATACCATTGATGGTCACCAAAGCGGCGGGTAGTGGAAAAGTTTTGTTTATGGGTATCGATTCCGCGTGGCGCTGGCGGCGTGGGGTAGAGGATCTTTATCATTATCGTTTTTGGGGCCAAGTGGCGCGTTGGATGAGTTATCAGCGAAACATGGCAGCGGGACAACGTGTGAGAATGTTCTTCACGCCAGAGCGTCCTGAGCCCGGTGCGTCAGTGACTTTAAATGCGAATGCATTTGATCAAAATGGAGCGCCTTTGAAAGAAGGTGCGGTGAGTGTAGACATCACGTCTCCGAATGGTGATGTGAAACGCATCGAGCTGCAGAAAAACGATTCTGAATGGGGTGCATACTCGGGACGTTTTAAAATTGATTTCCCTGGTGAATGGAAACTGCGTGCGATCACTGAGGCCTCGCCGGATATTCCGACTGAGACCACGATCATCTCACAGGGCGTAGATATTGAGAAAATCGGTCAGCCTTCACGTGTGGATGTATTGGAGGAAATTTCCCGAGTTTCCAGAGCGCGGAGCATTTTACCTGAGCAACTGGCGGAATTAATTTCTGAAATCGATGCCCTGCCAGAGCCGAAACCTTTGGAAAACCGCATACCGCTGTGGTCGCATTGGGCGACTTTGATGGTTCTGGTTATCCTGCTGGGCCTATTTTGGGCGGGCAGGAAGCTAAACGGAGCTTTCTGATTTTTAACCACGAATTACTCGAATATTAAGAGTCAGGTAAACATTATCAATGGCCTGACTCTGGACTTATCTTCATTCGTGAGATTTGTGAAATTTGACTCCGTTTCACTCCGTCCAAGCCATAAGGCTTCGCATTTGTTCATTCTGCTTTGTGGTTAAAAAATTCTTAACCTGGCCGTTCGGAGGATAAAACCTACATTCCTGCCTTGCCATTCGTGGAAAAAGGCTGCATAGCCCCGCCCCCAAAGCCTCTAAACGCCTCATTTTATGTCATTGAAAATTCGTAACCTCGCCATTATCGCCCACGTTGACCATGGGAAAACCACCCTAGTCGACCAACTCCTTCAAGCCGGCGGCACCTATCGTGAAAACCAAGCCACCCAAGAGCGTGCAATGGATTCCATGGATCTTGAGAAAGAAAAGGGCATTACCATTAAAGCGAAAAACACCGCGATTCTCTGGGAAGGTTACACGATCAACATCGTCGACACCCCAGGCCACGCCGACTTCGGAGCCGAAGTTGAGCGCGTTATGAAAATGGTGGACGGTGTTTTGCTTGTTGTGGACGCAGCAGGTGGCCCGCAGGCGCAGACACGTTTCGTGCTTCGTAAAGCTCTTCAAGAAGGCCTTAAGCCTATCGTTGTGGTGAACAAAGTTGACCGCCCGCTTTCCAATCCACTCAAAGTGCACGACCAAGTGCTTGAGCTTTTCCTTGACCTCGATGCCACTGAAGAGCAGTTCGAAGCTCCTTTCTGCTACGGCTCCGCTCGCGATGGTTACTTCATGGATCATCCGGATGATGAGCGTAAAGATTGCATCCCGCTCCTGAAAAAAATCATCGAGTTCATCCCTGAACCAGCAGCCGATCCTGCGGCTCCTTTCCACATGCTCGTTTCTAACATCGAGTGGGACAGCTTCGTCGGCCGCGTTGCGGTCGGAAAAGTTCTCGGTGGTGCAGTGAAAAAAGGCGACACCATCTGGCTTCATCGCAAAGACGGCACCAAGCAACAATCCAAAGTGATGAAAACCTTCACTTACTCCGGTCTCGCGACTGAGGACTCCGAAGGTTGCGGCGCAGGCGGTATCGTCGGCATCGCGGCAGGCATCGAGAACATCGATATCGGCGAAACCCTTGCGGCTTCCGCCGATCAAGAAGCACTTCCTTTCGTGGAGATCGATCCACCAACCGTTTCCATGGAGTTCTCCATCAACGACGGCCCACTCGGCGGAAAAGAAGGTAAGCACGTGACTTCCCGCGCCATCCGTGAGCGTTTGATGCACGAAATCAAAACCAACGTTTCTCTCCAAGTCGAAGACACCGACCAAGCGGGCGTGTTCAACGTCTCCGCACGTGGTGCGATGCAGATCGCCGTTCTTGTGGAGCAGATGCGCCGAGAAGGTTTCGAAGTTTGCGTTTCCCGTCCGACCGTGATTTATCGTCGCGACGAAGGCGGTAAACTTCTTGAGCCATTCGAAACTCTCTACATCGAGTCTCCAGGTGAATACACCCAAGGTATTTTGAAAACACTCATCAACCGTAAAGGCATGATGGAAAACATGGAGACCGAGCCTTCTGGCGAAACTCTCATCACCGCACTCATCCCGACCCGTGGCCTCATTGGTTTCGAAACCGAAATCGTTAACCTCACTTCCGGTCACGGTATCATGTCGCACCTTTTCCGTGAGTATGGCCCACACGCAGGTGAGATCGTCACCCGCACCACAGGAACTCTTGTTTCCATGGAAGCGGGTGTTGCGACGACTTATTCGCTGCAAGCGCTTGAAGATCGCGGAGTGCTCTTCGTGGGTCCTAACGATGCGATTTACGGTGGTATGCTCGTCGGTGAAAACCCACGCGTTGGCGATATGCCTGTTAACCCAGTTAAAGAGAAACACCTCGATAACATGCGTTCTTCCGGTAAAGATAAAACCTCCAAGCTCACCCCACCGATTCGGTTCTCTCTTGAGCGCGCCATCGAATACATCGATGCCGACGAACTCGTAGAAGCAACTCCGCTGAACATCCGCCTCCGCAAACGCATCCTCGATGAAGGTGCTCGCAAGCGTGCGGCAAAAGGAATCAAAGGCGAAGATCGCAGTAAACGGTAAGTTTATGGTAGGGTCATTTTGATAAAAATACCGCTATATGACTGGCTCAACCCAATCGGTCATTTTATCAAAATGACCCTACCGAATTCTTCCATGTCCACTCATCTCATCCGCATTTCTGAAGTTTTCTCTCCCTTGATCGGAGAGATTCTTGGAATCCTTGCGGTGGATAAAGTGAAGAGACTTGGTAGTGAGTATTACCTGATTCAAACCGAAGCAGCGGAACTGATCAAAGATTCACCCGCTGCGCGGTTTATTCGCTTCCATGTGCCCATCGAACATTCATGGCCGTGTAATCCGGAGAAGATGGAAGGTTTTATCGAAAAGGCAGCACAGACGATTTACTACAAATTCGAAAGCCGGAATCCACAAACGATCTTGGTAGGTCAGCTCGATCCCGGTGCGCCTAAACGTTATTACAAAGCTCTCGCATCGAATTTAAGAGGACGGGCATTACAAGTTTTTGAACTTCCCGACAGCGCACCGAAATCGGCGGAGGAGCAAGATCCTAAAAAGGAAACCTTGTTTTGTTGGGTTGGTAAAGAAGGTCTCTACTGTGGCATCGCGACTCCTCTCGAAGCAGGCGGAATTCATCCGGGTGGCACGAAATACATCGCGCAAAACGCCGATGACACCGTCAGCCGCGCGGGTGCGAAGATTGCTGAGGGGTTACATTTCCTCTCTATGTATCGCAAGTTGCCTTGGGAAGGTGCGCATTGGTTGGAACTAGGTGCGAGTCCCGGTGGAATGACTTCCGAATTGTTGATGCGGGGTTACCAAGTTTCCGCCATCGATCGCGCACCGCTCGACAAGCGCCTCGCGAATCATCCGAATTTGAGTTTCTTGAAAGAGGATGTGGCCGAGTTCGTGCCGCCGCGCGGGATTCGTTATGATGCGATCCTTTCCGATATGAACGGCGCGCCACGTCAGGCAATCACGCTGGTTACGCGCTTAAAAGATTTCCTCCGTCCCGGCGCCCTCGCTGTGTTCACACTGAAAACCACCGGAGCAGAAACCATCGCTGATATCGAAACATTGGAAAATGATGTGTTAGAAATCGCGAAAGGTAATGGATTTTCCCTGATCGTAAAAACGCACCTGACCTACAACCGCCAAGAGTTCACGCTGTTTTTTGAGAAAGCTTGATCTAGCGCCGCAGGCTTTGGACTGCTGGGATCATTCCCAGCTTTCACGCTGAGCGTTGATCAAGGAGCGCTGTGGTAATACCGATACTCTGGGTTTAGACGAATCCACACAAAAAGCTGCGGATCACCGCAGCAGTCCAAAGCCTCCGGCGGGTTGGAAATTCGGATGAACATTTTCCCTATTATTCCGGATAACGTATATCAGGAACCTTACCGTTCCAGATGGGGTGTTTGGGGGAGAGGATATCGATGCCTTTGTCGTAGACGTGGCCGTCTTCGTGGATGTCGTAAATGTGCACGGTGTTGTCGATATGAAGAATCACAGCTTTGCCTTTGAAGGGTTTCGGATCGAATTTTGTGGTGCCTGGGATGAGGGGAGTCAGGACGATTGGAGTAGATGGGTTACCCTTACTGCTTAATCCAGAGATATATGAAAAGCCGACTTCACCTTTTTTCAACGCTTCGCCACGAGAGAGAATGCCGTCGGGTTTGATCGAGCCCTTAATTTTGGCATATAATACGATTTCTGATTCTGTGATTCCGGCAGCCAACAGTTGCCTGAATGCCGCGTTAGATGATTTACCTGAGATGTCGTAGTCGTGGTCTTCGTTGTTTTCATTTACCAAGGAGATGGTGGCATCGCTTGGGTAAGAGCCGTATTCGTCATCGAATGAATAGAGGGCGAGGCTTAATGAGCGCATGCATCTAAATGCCTCATCGCGCTCGGCTTCTCTTATTTTGGTGTCGATGTGGATAAATACGATGGTGATGATGCAGATTAGGATAATCAGACCGATAATGAATTTTAGAGACCTAGATTTTTTGGGTTCGGCGTTCATGGGGAGTTGGAGATTTGAAGATTTTTGGAGAGCCGTGCTTTTGGTCGGCTTCTTTTCTTTTCTATGGATAAGCCCCGACTTGTCGGGGCTCTCCGGTATTATTCAGGATAGCGGATGTCAGGAATCTTTCCGTTCCACAGCTTATTATCGGAATCTAGCAAAGTTTCTCCGCCGCCGATCATAGCTTCGCCGTTCTTGTTGATAGGGATCGAAGACACGGAGTTGTCGATGCGGAGAATGATTACCTTGCGGTTAAATGGCTTGGGGTCGAATCGGTTGGTGCCTGGAATGACAGGGCCGAAGGCGATTGGGAGCGATGGGTTGTCTTCTGCGGAAAGTCCCGCGATGTAGGCGAAGGCGACCTCGCCTTTTTCTAACAGATGGCTGGAGGAGATGTCGTTATCAGGTTTGGATATCCCAGGGAATTTGGCGTAGAACATTTGTTCGCTTTCAACGATTTCGGCGGCGAAGAGTTGGCGGAAAAGGGCGTTGGAGGACGTGCCGGAGAGTTTAAACACAGATGGGTGCTTTTCTATGACAAGGGCGGCTGTTTGATCGTTCGGGAAAGCGCCGTATTGCTTCTGAAATTCGTGCAAGGCGAGGCCAATCTGGTGGAGGTTGGATATGGCTTCGGTTCGGTCAGCCTTGGTCCTATCAGGTGGCAATATATGCACGAAATTGCAGAGAATCACTATACTTCCAATCAGCAAGAGCCAAAATGGCCAGCCGAAGGGTTTGTATTTTTTGGGTTCAGCGTTCATGGGGATTTAGAGATTTTTGGAGAGCCCCGACAAGTCGGGGCTTATTCTGGGTATCGAATATCAGGAGCTTTGCCGTTCCAGATGGGATACTCTGGAGAGAGGATGTTAATACCTTTGTTGTAGATGTTACCGTCTTCGTTGATGGTGTATATGCCAACAGAGTTATCGATTCTGAGGCCGATTGCCTTTCCATCGAAAGGTTTGGGATCGAATTTTTTGGTTCCGGGGATGAGGGGAGCTAAGATGACAATTCGACTGGGATTGCCTGCTGTGCTTAGACCGGAAATGTAAACAAATCCGCATTCACCTTTTTTAAGTATTTCTCCGGGTTTGATGTTTCCATCAGGTTCAACAGATTTTTTGCATCTGAGTTTAAACATATCTTCTGATCTATCATTTTTGGAGCTAATAATAAGCTGACGCAGCAGAGCATTCGATGAAGTTCCTGAGAGATCCTTCCGATAAGTTGGGTGATTTTTGATAAAATCCTTAGCAGTATCATCGTTTGGGTAAGATCCGTATTCTTCTTGGAATATGAACAGAGCGAGGCCGATTTGCTTAGCGTTGTTAATGGCTTCTACTGTTCCTGATTTTTTAGGATGGTAAGTAGGGTAGGGTAGACACCAAAAAGCGATAAAGCCAATCACAAGGGCAGCTACGATAAATTCTTTAATCACCGACTTAAACCATTTGCGGTTACTTTTTAGTATTACAGGCTCTGGCTCTTCGTTCACTCTAGCATGTGTAGAGTGTTTTTTGGTGTAGCGCGAGATTAAAGCCCCGACTTGTCGGGGCTCTACGGCTGGCTAATCGATGGATAAGACGGCGACCAAAGATCGCCGCTACAGGAGTTTCGCTCTGAGCAAGTCGGTGACTTGTTTTGGGTTGGGTTTGGTCGATGAGGATTTCATGACTTTGCCGGTGAGGAAGTTGAGGAGCTTTTCGTTGCCGGCTTTGATGGCTTCGACTTCGCTTGGGTTTTCGGCGATGGCAGCATCGACCAAAGCTTCGAGGTCGCCAGCGGAGGTGGGTTTGAAACCGAGTTCATCTGCGATGTCTTTCGGCGCACGTTCTGGGGCGGCGAAGAGGACGGTGAAAACTTCTTTGGCTTGGTTCGGAGCGAGGGTGCCGTTTTCGACCAAGACTAACAGGTCGCGGAGTTTGTCAGGCGACACAGGACATTCAGCGATGCTGATGGCTTGCTCGTTGAGTGTACCGAGCAGGTTGTTGATGAGGAAGTTCGCGGTCTTCTTGGCAGGGATCGCTGGGTCGGCTGTGGCTTCAAAATATTTTGCGAGATGGCTGTCAGCTGTTAGCACAGCAGCATCATAGGCAGTCAGGCCGAAGTCGTTTTCGTAGCGAGAGATTTTTTCCAAACGCGGCTCAGGAACGAGAGGGCGGACGGTTTCAAGAAGGGGTGCGGTGGCGATGGGGAGAAGATCGGGGCAAGGGAAGTAGCGGTAGTCGTGCGCGTCTTCCTTGGTGCGCATGAGCTGGGTTTCACCGAGGTCGTCGTTCCAGCGACGAGTGGATTGAATCTGGGGAATTCCTGCGCTGAGTTCTTCGGTCTGGCGCTCGATCTCGTGATGGATCGCACGGCGGATGGCGGAAAAGGAGTTAAGGTTTTTCAACTCAACTTTTGCGCCGAGCGGATCGGATTCTTTTTCGCGGAGCGAGATGTTCACATCGCAACGAAGGTTTCCTTTTTCGAGGTCGGCATCGGAGGTGTTGCATTCATGAAGCACGAGCTGGAGCGAGCGCAGGTAAGCAAAAGCTTCCTCGGCGGATTCAAGATCCGGCTCGGTGACAATCTCCATCAGCGGAGTGCCAGCACGATTGAAATCGATGAGCGAAGTGGTGGCGAGGTGAGTGGACTTTGCAACGTCCTCCTCCAAGTGGATGCGGTTGAGGCGGACGATCTTGTTAGGGGTCTTGATGTCTTTTCGTGCGTCGGTTGGATAACAATCATCGAACAGCGGAACGCCACCACCGAGGCAGAGAGGAAAATCCATCTGTGTGGTTTGGTAATTTTTCGGCATGTCCGGATAGAAGTAGTTTTTCCGATCCCAACGAGAAAACTCCGGTGAACCGCAACCGAGCGCGAGACCTGTCAGTAAAGTTTTCTCGATGGCCTTTTTATTAAGAACTGGCAATGCACCAGGATAGCCGAGGCAAACGGGGCAGGTGTTCGTGTTCGGGTCATCGCCAAAAGAAGTGCGGCATGCGCAGAACATTTTGGTGTCGGTGTTGACTTGGGCGTGGACTTCCAATCCGATTGTTACGAGATATGGCATTTTTGAGAGGGTTGTAGGAAAAGTTTCAACGCAAAGGCGCAAAGGACGCTAAGTTACGCAAAGCTGGGGTTGTGTGATTAATTAAATTTAAATTTTCAAGAGAAGTAGGAAGGGTGGAATTATTTACACTAAATCTTTTCAGAGAATTGGCTTTGCGAACCTTTGCGTTCTTCGCGGCTTTGCGTTGAAAATTCTTAACCTAAATTTTCAATTCGAAAGACGACGGGTGTTGAATTGATGCAGTTTAGGGTTTCGATTTCTGCTAGGGCGGTGGTGAGTTTTCCGAAGGGGCAGGAGTGGAGGAGGAAAACCATATCGACGAATTCAGCGTCGGGGTTTGATGCATCGACAGGGGAGTGAGTTCCGGAAATACCGATTTTGTGTTTGGCGATCACTGTGGCGATTTCGGCGACGACACCGGGTCGGTCTGTGACGTCGAAGCGGACGTAGTAAGCGGTGGAGGTTTCCTCGATGGGGACGAGGGTTCCGGTTTCGCGATAAGGTAAGAATCCGCGGTGCTGCGCGGTGTGAGCGAAGTTGCGAGCGGCTTCGACGAGATCGGCGATGACTGAAGAAGCAGTCGGGCCTTGGCCGGCGCCGCGGCCGTAGAAGAGCGATTCGCCTGCGGCATCGGCATTCACCGAGACGGCATTGAAGACACCATTGACCGAAGCAAGGATGTGTTTCTGGGAGATGAACGATGGCTGAACGCGGAGTTCGACCGAGCCGCCGTCGCGTTCACGGATGACCGCAAGAAGTTTGATCACATAACCCAGCGATTTCGCAAAGCGGATGTCTGTTGGGCGAACTTGTTCGATGCCGGAGACATGGATGTTTTTCGGATCGATGGGAAAACCATAGGCGAGCGTAGCTAGAAGGATCGCCTTGTGGGCGGCGTCCCAACCGTTCACATCGAGGGCGGGATCGGCTTCGGCGTAACCGAGTGCTTGGGCTTCTTGGAGGGCGGTCGGGTAGTCAATGCCGCGCAAGGTCATTTGCTCGAGGATATAGTTCGAGGTGCCGTTGATGATGCCGGTGAAAGAATGGATCTGGTTGCCGATGAAGGAATCTTGAACCGTTTTAACAATCGGGATTCCTCCGGCGATCGCGGCCTCGAAGAAAATGGGAGTCTCCATTTTCCGAGAAATGGCGAACAGTTCGACGCCGCGCTCAGCAAGCAGGGCTTTGTTTCCGGTGACGACCGGTTTTTTTGCGAGCAGGGCAGCAGCGACGATTTCAAAGGCATCTGTGGTGCCGCCGATCAATTCCACGACGATGTCGACAGCAGGGTCGTTGACGAGGCCATGCCAATCAGTTGTGAGGATTTCCGAAGGAACGGCGGATTTTGTCGCGCGGGCTTTTTTGAGATCGCGGACAAGGATTTTGGTGATCGTGAGAGACACGCCATTGCCGGTGCGCTCGGAGATGAGTTCGCCGTTTTTTTCAAGCGTGTTCCATACGCCGGACCCAACGGTGCCGAAGCCCGCCAAGCCGATTCCTAATTTATTGCAGTTGCTCACGCAGCGAGGCTAGGCGGAGTGAGGGAAATCTCAAACTTCAAATTTCGGGAATATAACGGAGATTTTTCAACGCAGAGCCGCAAAGGTCGCAGAGGGACGCAAAGCTCTTGTTGATATTATTTAAGGAGTCTTGGATCGATGTTTCTCCATTCTCCGGGTTGGAGGTTTCCTAGTTGGTAAGGCCCGATGGACTCCCTGTGGAGCTGGGTGACGCGGATGCCGAAGCGGAGGAACATCCGTTTGATCTGGTGGTGCAGTCCCTCGTAGATCGTGAGGCGGCAGGAGGTTTGGGAGGTGAGTTCGACGATGGCTGGGGCGGAGCGGGTGTTTTCTTTTTCAAAAGACATCCCATCGCGAAATTGTTGGAGGACGTTTTCGGGGATAGGTTGGTCGGTGTGGACGAGGTAGGTTTTCGGGACGTGATTTTCCGGGGAGGTGAGGGATGCGGAAAATTTTGAATCGTTGGTGAGGATGATGAGTCCGGAGGTCGCGCGATCGAGCCGACCAGCGAGGTGGAGTTCGGTGGCCCAGGGTTCGTCGATGAGATCGATGACCGTGCGGTGGGTTTTGTCCGTGGTCGCGGATAGGATGCCGATGGGTTTGTGGAGGAGAATGTAACGTGCGGTGTTAGACTGGAGGATTTCTCCTCTTACTGTTAGATGATCGAATTTTTCGAGCGGGATATTTCCATCGCAGATGGGATTATGATTTAGAAGGACGTCTCCAGTTTCGAGGAGTTTTTTAGCATGACGTTTTCCAAGTCCGCTACGCTTGGCGATGAATTGGATAACGGTCATGATGATAAAACGTTAAATCCTAAATTCTAAACCTCAATACAGAGATGTCTTGGACCGCTGTCTCGAACGGGATTGAAAAAAACAGGCTCGGCAAAGTCATCCCGTGCGTGAACTCCAAGTTTATCATTACCCTTTCAATACAGGCTTGCGCAAGTCTTTCAGAACTGACGCGAGCTGCTCCAGCTCTTTCACCTGTATTGCGCCGATGCTTTCTAGAACCTCATGGTAGTCCGTCATGGCACGTCCGCCGACGATGAGTGCAATATCCGAAGGCAGCAATTCGCGCAGACATTTCAATTCTTCTGCGATCTGTGGGTCGTAACTAGGGTAGACTAAACTCAAGGCCACGACGCGCGCTTTTGTTTGACGGGCTGCACCGGCGATATGAGCAGCTGGCAGACTGGCGCCGAGATATGTGACTAGCCAGCCGAGATTTGCTGCCGCGGCACCGCAGAGTAGCGCGCCCATTTCGTGAATTTGTCCAGTTGGGGTTGCGATGACTATCACTGGAGCAATGCTATTTCTGGCAAACGGCCTGGCGGCATGACCGAGGAAAACACGGATGATGGCACTGGCAAAGTGTTCGTGCGCCGCAGTGAGTGTGCCGACGCTCCATAAGTCGCCAATGGCGTGTATGAGGGGAGCGATCACGCGTTGCAATAGATTTTGCGCGCCCAGTTCGATCATGGCGTATTTCAGCGTCTCCTCGAGCGAGTGGCTGTCGAGTTCCTTCACGGCCGTAATGCATTCGTCGAGATAGGTCTCTGCAGTGGTGCTCGTGCCTTGTTTGCGAGGAGCTTTGCGATTGGTAATGAGTGATTCTATTAATAATTCACGAAGTTCTTCAGTCGGCATAATTGCGACGTTGCCGATGCTGTGTCCGCTCTTGGTAATATCACGGAGCAAACAGAGTCGCTCGATTTGTTCATTGGAGTATAAACGGCGATTGGTTTCGGTACGCACTGGCTTTACGGCACCGTAGCGTTTTTCCCAAATTCGGATCACATGCGCTGTTAATCCTGTGCGCAGAGTGACGACTTTGATTCCTTGGTTGGGTTCAGTCATTTAAAGGTGCGGAATTTTGCAGGTTGGTGCTCTTTGGCAAGGTTGAATTTTTATGATATTTAAATTTAAAGGAATATTAAACAAGCAAACCTCAAAGCATCCCGCACAAGGTTGAAACTCATTCATCTCAACGATTAGTTTTACGCATGAATCATGGTGATCGCGGCAGGTACAGGCACGTTGCGGAAACCTATACGGTTGGCGATGGATCTATTGAATCCAAAGGTTTTTTTAGCGCGATTTGTCTGCTTTTGTTTATAGCTACATTTTCTGGTCACCGGGCCTTGGGCTGGGTTTCATGCGGTGCTGCTCGGCGATGGTGCCCTACCTAGGCTTTTGGTAAATCAGCTGAACTCGGCACTTTTCATCTTGCGGACATGAGATGAGGATAGAGGTATGAAGTTGGCGCGTATGGGGGATGGGGCAGAGATTTTTTACACCTTGCAAGGTGAGGGGGTGAATGTGGGGCTGCCGGCGGTTTTTGTTAGGTTATCGTTGTGTAATTTGCATTGCGTTTGGTGTGATACGGATCATACGTGGAATTTTGTGGGAACGCCATGGGTGCATGAAAAGGATGGGCTTCCGAGTTATCAGAAGCATTGCAAAGAAGAGGCGATTATCGAGATGGGTGCGGCGGAGATCGCGGCTCAGGTGAGAAAATATGGGTGTCGGCATGTGGTGCTGACGGGTGGGGAGCCCTTGCTGCAGGAGGATGGCTTGCGGGAATTGATCACGGAACTCCGCTCGGATGGGGCGGAATGGTTTTTTGAGATGGAAACGAACGGGACGCGTTTGCCGGGGGATGCGCTGATGGCGGCGGTGGGGCAGTTCAATGTTTCGCCGAAGCTGGGGAACAGCGGGGTGGCTTCAAATTTGAGAGAAAAACCGGAGGCGATCCGCGGGTTAGTGGAAAGCGGCATAGCTTGGTTTAAATTTGTGGTCGAGAAAGAGAGCGATTTGGCGGAGGTGATGGCCTTGGTGGAAAGGTCTCAGATTCCGATGAATCGGGTGATTTTGATGCCAGAGGGGCGGAATATGGCGGAAATCGACAAGGTTGCTCCGTGGTTGGCGGAGAAGTGCAGGGATTTTGGGGTGAGGATGTCGGATCGGCTGCATGTGCGGCTATGGGGGGATAAGAGGGGGGTGTAGGGAAGACCAAGACTTGGATTGGGAAAAATCAAAAATCAAACCTCGTCAATCATCAATCGTCAATCATACCGGACGATCAAAGCGCCTTGTTCCATAATGGATTTACGATTGATGATTGTTGATTTTGGATTTTTGAATGAAGAGATAAATATTCTTGCGAAACTTTTGGTTCTGGCGAGGGTTTCAACTGCAGCGATGAACGAAGATAATCACAACGAAGAATGGAGTGAAGACGACAAGACTTGGCAGTTGCTGGGTAAGGCGGCTCCTAGGCAGGCGAGTGGTCGCTTTGCTGACGATGTGGTGCGTGCGGTGCGTTTGTTGCCGGAAGCGGATCCAGTTTGGCCGCGGATTTTGAGATTTTCCCGTTGGTCGCTGGTTGCAGCGTGTGTGATTTTGGTGGTTTCGATTTTCTCGGATCCGGTTGTAAATGACCCTGCAAAAGCACCAAACGTTGTGGATAACGAGGCGCAGTGGGAGCAAATTGAGGTTGTAGCTCAGGCTGAGTTATTGACCGCAGCAGCTGATCATTTGGATGATTTTAGCGATCAGGATCTGATTACGATGATTGGTTTTTGAGACCGATCGAGGAGAGTTTGAGAAAGCGGGTTGCAAAGTGGTGAGGAACGAGGCTAGAGTCGCCCTCTGAAATAAATGGTTATGGCGATTGAAGGTGAAGAATTAGCGAAAGCATGTGTGAAGGCAGCGGTGGATATCCAAGCGGAGAATATCCGGGTTTGGGATATGAGGGGAGTTTCCAATCTGACCGATTTCATGATCGTGTGCTCTGGAACCTCGATTCCGCATTTACGGGCGGTCATTCGTGATGTCTCTGGATTGGTAGAAAAAGAGCATCAGGTTAAGCCGGTGAATTCCGAAGGTAAGGTGGATTCCAAGTGGGTGGTGCTCGATTACATCGATGTCATGGTGCACGTGATGGATGATGAGATGCGCGAATTTTATGGCCTCGAAGAGCTATGGGCAGAGGCAAAAGAGATGGAATGGGATGGAACGGGGCAAGCCAATGGTGGTCAGCGTAAATCCAATTTCACCCGCTGAAGAGCGAGTGGACAAAGTGAAAATCCGCGTTGGATGGACGCGGTTTGGAGTCATTTTTGCGGGCGTAGGACTGGCATTTTTCGGGGTTGGGATGTGGCGTATCGATGGGGTAATGGCTGCGATGGGTCTTTCAGCTTGGGTTTTGCTCGGGCTGGTTTGGTGGATAGGTGTCCGTAATCTCAGAGGACTGTCATTGGTCTATCGGGGGCCGAGGCGGGTTGAGGTGGCTAGGGGATTTGATGCTAAGTTGGAACTGCATTGTGGAGCGAGGTTGCTGGATGGATTTTATATAGATTTCGGGGTTGGCTTGATGGATGAAAAGGAAGTTAGCGGAAGGGTTTTATGGTTGGGCTCGAATAGTTCAGCGCTGGTTGTGCGTTGGGTGAGCCTGAAACATCGTGGCTTGAAGCTGGATCAGAAGGCGTGGATTCGTTCCGGATTTCCGTTGGGGTTACTTGCGTTTCGAAGAGAAATGTCGGTTTCGGCGGAGATTGGAGTAGCTCCGTTCGGACGTGTTCCGAGAGAATTAAACTTCAGTGGATTTTTGTTAGAAGGTGCGCCATTGGGTGGATCGAAGCAGTTTGGAGGATTGGGGGATTGGAAAGGTTTACGGGAGTGGCGGAGTGGAGACGCGGTGCAAAAAATCGCATGGGCTGCAAGCATGAGATCTCAAGCATCGGGTGGTGGTTTGCTGGTGAGGCAGGATGAACCGCCGGGATCGAACGCTGAGGCCTGCGCAGTGGTTTTTCATTCGTTTGGGACGGATAGAAATTTAATCCGGCCGGATCGGTTTGAGCGGGCGCTTTCATTGTTGTGTGGAGTGGTTGCCCATTTGTTAGGGAATGGAATTCCGGTGAGGGTGCTGGCAGATTTTTGGGAATGGGAGCCGATGGAGGTGAATTCGAAGCGAAGTCTGGCGTTGTTGAAAGAGAAAATCATTTTGGTAAAGCGCGCAGAATGGACAGAAGCTCATAATTTGTTAGAAGCTTTTTCACAGGTGAAATCGAGAGAATGCCTGATCGCTATTTCCGATATGCCGCTTATTTCGTGGAGAGCGTTGGTGCCGGCGACGGTATTGAATCCCGTGATTGTGGATATCACCGCTTATGAGAAATCGACGAAGCGGAAATTCATTAGGAGTAAGGCGGTGGCTCGATGATACTTCGACTTGTGGTATTGATGCTGGCGGGTGCGTTAGCCTACGTCATGCTGCGAGGATGGCCGGAAGCGATTCCTGTTTTGCCCAGGGCATTTGTTGCAATACTGCTTGTTTTGATTGCATTGGCTTGGTGGACGGCTGGGCGGAAGCCTAAGGATGTGCATTTGGTGAAGGCTGGACGCAGGTTCAGATGGTTAGATTTTGGTGCGATCGGATTGGCTTTGCTTGCCTTTGAATGTGGCTTTCTGTGGTTTTTGAGTGCTGCGCCTGAGCCGTTGGAAGATTTAGCAACACGGTTCGAGAAGCAGTTTCGGCCTGAGGCGGCAAAAGCAAGGGATGCACGGGCGAATGATACCGTAGGTGGTAACTGGCTTTGGGACAATCAGCGCCAGAGATCGTTACCATTGCGTACGAATTTGAAGCCAGGAATGAAGCCGGAGGTTTTCGTGCGATTGTTTAATGAGAAAGATTCGGAACAATTACTTAAGCGTCAGGTGTATGTACGTGCCTTTGCATTGGATCGATATCTTGATAGCGCCTGGAGTTCTAGCGGTTCAGGGTCGCAGCCGATTTCAGCAGACACCAAGGGATGGATTCGATTTTCTAAATCTAGTAGCGGAGAGATTTTGCATGAGGTTTTTCATGGCAGTGATCCCAGCGGAATGAATGTTTTCACCGCTTTGCAGGGAGCAAGGGCGGTGCGAGTGCCTTCATTGACGGTGGAAGGTGAGGGATTGATCATGCTTCCCAAAGCACCCGATGAGTTAGGATATGAGTACTTGGCAAGTTCGCTGCCGGTGATGCTCGCTGATGTGTCGGAGGCGGATTCTAAGTCTTATAGAGTAAAGTCTCCGGATGCGGGTTCACGGATTGGGCAGTTGGTATTAAGGGTTGCGGGGGAGGGTAATTTGTTAGAAAGGCTTAAAAAAATCGAAGATTATTTACGGAAGACTTATCAATATTCCTTGGTTACCGAGAACCGTAAAAATCTGGATCCGATTGATAATTTCCTATTTGAGGAGAGGCGAGGTCACTGTGAACTTTTTGCAACAGCAGGAGCGTTGATGGCTCGAGAATTAGGGGTTGAAACGCGAGTGGGGTATGGTTGGGCGGGTGGAAAATATTTCAAGATTAACAACACGTTCATGTTTCGTGCGAAAGAGGCGCATGCGTGGGTAGAGGTGAAACTTGAAGGATATGGATGGGTGTTGATGGAGCCGACTCCGCCAGTCGCTATGGGTGAGGCTTTGTCGCGTGTGGCGGAAGCGAATGAGAAGATGCCGACTCCTGAGGAAATGATTCAAGAGGAGTTAGCCGCTATGGATCAGGGCCCTGCAAGTTTATCGAGTTGGGCAATTGGATTAACGGGTTGCTTTGGCGTCGGCGCGCTTTTGTTGTTTATTCTCAGAAGGCGGACGCTAGAGGACTCCTCGAGGAGTGGATCGCTTTCAGCCACAGGAAAGCGTAAGGAAGCGGGTTATTTCACTGCGTGGCGCAGAGCGGTTGGGAGGCGTGGTGTTAGAAATGAAGCGGGACTGACTGTTCGTAGCCAGGTCGAGAGCTTGGAGGATCCACCGCACTTTTCAGAAGAGCTGATTCGCTACCATTACGCAGTCAGATACGAGGGGGTTCCAGCCGATCCGAAACTCGAGCGTGGGATAGAGAAGAAGATCGAGAAGTGGGAAGACTCCTGAGAGGCAAACGATCTAGAAATCGAGAAGTTGAACCTGCCATTTCATGAGGAGTTCAGCTGGCTGGGCTTCTTTTGCTGCGATCGATTCAATGATGGCGCGAGAAGCAAGGAGTGAACCATCGATTCCGAGCTCGATTCCAATTTGATTGCGGCGTGCGATCATGGAATCGACGCGATCATCAAAATCGCGATCTTTTTTGCGGCGTAATCCGATGGGTCTTGCTGGCCACTCGCTTT
Source organism: Akkermansiaceae bacterium (assembly GCA_031419275.1). Classification (GTDB taxonomy): domain Bacteria; phylum Verrucomicrobiota; class Verrucomicrobiia; order Verrucomicrobiales; family Akkermansiaceae; genus Luteolibacter. The sequence goes on from JANOKJ010000185.1 coordinate 40,794, forward strand.
CAGGGAGGGAGTAAACGGTGTCCTGCATTTCTTTAAAACGTTTGATGCGGTCACCGCGGAAATGGTGCGGAAGTTGGATGGGTTTCTTATCGGCCATCTGAAAGCACCATTCGATGAGTTGGCGGTTGGGGGCAACCATGAATGAGGGTCTATCCCATGCTTCTGCTTCCTTGTCGCGCCAATGCCACAGGCCACGAAGGCAGGCGAGGCCGAAGGGGTTGAGTTTTCCGGATCCGGAAATACGCCATGCTTCGTCGCGGCTTTCGTCGCGTTCCTCTACTTTGACTTTTGCGGATTCACAACTTTCGAGAAACCATGAGTAGCGATCGACTTCTTTAAGTTTGGAGACGATTTTATCGCCCATTTCCAGGAGGTAACGAACGTCGTTGAGTGCGTATTCGATCATCGTGGGGGATAGCGGGCGTTTCCCCCAATCCGCTTTTTGCGAAGATTTCGAGAGGACGACGCCGAAGTAATGTTCCACTAAATTTCCGAGGCCGAATTTTTCGACGCCGAGCAAGCGTGCTCCGATTTGGGTGTCGTAAATATGTTTAGGTAAGCAGCCGAATTCGCGTTTCAGCATGGTCATGTCATAATCGGCTCCATGCATCCAAACGGTTGCATCCCGTAGGTAGTGATCTAGTGGACTGAGGTCTTTGATGGCGAGTGGGTCGATCAAGACGCATTCTTCGCCAGCGGTAAACTGGACGAGACATAGCGATTCCTTATGGCGGTGCAGGCTATCTGCCTCTGTATCGATGGCGCAGACGTTATCTCCTTCTCGAGGGTCGCATTTATCAAGAAATTCCTTGAGTTGAGAGGTGGTGCTTATCATGCGTGGATTTCTGGAAAGGCGTCGAAAAGAGTCAGGGAAGGTTGTTTAGTAACCCAATTTTTAGTCAACAAAAATGAACTATTTTGGGTAAGATGAATTGGGAATGTCTTATTTTGGGGCTTTTTCCAGGATTTTGATATTCCTGTATGAACACTCGTCCTGATGATCGGTCAGCATGATGTGTCCTTCTGTTTTGTCACCGTAGGCCTTGGCGTTCTTGAATTTGGTTTTTTGGATCGCTGCCTTGAGTTCTGGGCTGCCAAGTTCATATTTTACGATTAATGCTCCATTTAGCCAGTGTTCCACGCGATTGCCGTCGATGACTAGCTTGGATTCGTTCCATTCGCCAACGGGGTTTAGTTTTTTGAGTTCATTGGCCGCGATGAGGGCATAAAGTGCGCCAGATTGATGGGTTGTGCGGTTTATGCTGTCACGGTGACCGTTGTCATCGATCATCTGATATTCAGGACCAGGGGCTGATGGGCGGGCTTCATCAACTAAGTATTTAATACCATTGTTGCCTTTAGGTGATATTTTCCATTCCCAAGTCAGAGTGTAGTCATTGAATTTACGGTTGGTGATGATATTGCCACCATTGACTTTTCCTAGCTTGGTGAGGATTCCATTTTCAATCTTCCAGCCTGAATCGGGTCGATTTTGGGATCCGTAAGCACGCCAGTTATTGAGGTCTTTGCCATTAAAAAGGAGCTGCCAGCCATCGGCTTTTTCTTTATCTGTGAGTGTATTGGGTTCGGCGGCAAAGAGTTGCACCGAGAGTAGAACAAGAGTCAGAAGGATTTTCATGGTGTTGATGAAGGATGAGAAGGGAACGGGGTTATTTGAGCTTTATTACTGCGGGAGGGGAAGCATTTCCGTAACGATCAAAAGAGGTAATGGCGATTGAATCAGTCGTTTGAAGCTTCATGGATTCAGCGTTTGCAGGGACGATAGCATGAGTTTTCCAAATATTTCCGGACTTGGATTGAATGGCGATTTTTGAGAAATCCCCAGCCTTCCATTGAACGGTCGTTTGATTTTGTTTCTGAGAAACCTTGGCCTGCGGAGTAGCGGGTTTGGATTGGCTAAGCCATGGCATAGCCGGTATGGCTGCGGGCTCAGGGTAGATTTTGGAAAGTTCCGCATTGATGCCGCCTAGGTCGTTGATGAGTCCTTTCGCGCTCCAGTGGATGTGGCCGTTCGGGTTGGTTCCGATGGTGCGTGAGAGTCTGATTTGATTGATGATTTCGGAGGGGAGGCGGTCCGGATCTTCTTTGGATTGGATACGGGTGGTTGCGATTCCCGGCCAAACGGGGCGAGTGCCTTGTTCGCGCCACCATTTAAGAAGGACGGGGTATGATTGTTTTTTGGGTTCGATTCTCCAGTAAAGCTGTGGAGCTAGATAATCTAGCCAGCCATTTTTAAGCCATTTTCTGGAGTCTGCGGCGAGGTGCTCATAGGAATCGACACCGGCCTCGATTCCTTCGGGGATACCTGGGCGCCAGATTCCGAACGGGCTGATGCCGACCCGAACCCATGGTTTTTCTTTTTTCACGGATTGGTAGAGTAGTTGAATAAAGGCATCGACGAAGGCGCGGCGTTCGGCTGGGGTTTTGCCATCTTCGAAACTGAGGTTTCCGGATGGGTAGGGGTAAAAATAATCATCGAGATGGATGCCATCGACATCGTATCTGCGAAGGACATCGAGGATGGCTGTCATGGCCTGTGAGCGGGTATCGGGATGCGATGGATCTGCCCAGAGCATGGTTCCGTAGGTATGGATGATGTTGGGTTTGGTCTGGCTGATATGGTCTTTGGAAACGGGATGATCCTTGTTAGCCATGGCACGGAATGGATTGAACCATGCATGGATTTCAATGCCGCGGGCGTGGCCTTCTTGAATCCAATAAGCGAGAGGATCGTAACCCGGGGATTTCCCCATCGTTCCTGTTAGCCATGGTGACCAAGGCTCGTGATTGGATTTGTATAGCGCATCTGCTTGAGGCCGCACTTGGAAGATGGCGGCGTTCATATTCAGCGAGACGAGTTTATCTAGAATGGCTGTAGCTTCGGCTTTTTGCTGGGCTTCGCTCAGTCCTTTTTTTGATGGCCAATCGATGTTGTATACTGTCGCGATCCATGCGGCGCGGAATTCACGATTGATGCTTGGTGGTATTTCCTGTGCGGAGAGATATGCGATCGGTAATATCGCATACAAGATTGAGATAATCCATCGAATCATAATAAGGTGATGGGGCTTATCTAGCAGATAAGTTACTTGATTCCTTTGAGGATCTGGGTGCGGAGTTCGACGATGTCGATTTGTTCGCTGTGAGTCCAGAGGATCTCGCCTTCTGGTGAGATGATGACGGTGAAAGGAAGGGCACCGGTCCATTTTGGATAGATCGCTTCTGCTAGCTTGTCGGGATTACTTTCGCTCCAGATATAGTTGTTAGAAGTGCGGCCTTCTTTTTCCATAGAGGGTTTGGTCCGACCCGAGAGAGCGGCGTGGCGTGATTCCAGGAATTTCTTTGCTTTCGCTTTTTGTTCGACTGGATCCATGGAGATAGAAATGAAATCCACATTACGATTTTGAAAGCGGCGGTAGGTGTCTACGAAATCCGGGAATTCCGCAACACAAGGGCCGCAAGTGGTGGACCAGAAGTTGATGACACGGACGTTACCGGATTTGTTTTCGCGGATTTTTTTCGCGAGTGCTTCGTCTAGTTCATCGAGTGTGACTGGCATTTCTTCCCATGCTTTTTGTTCTTTTACGACGCTCTCTGCTTTGAAAAGCCATTTGGTTGAGCAGCCGAATGAGCGAGTGACGGGTTCAGCAATTTCTTTGCCGGTGAGGAGGGAGTCAAAGGCATTTCGGAGGTAGGATTTTTCCACAGGACCTGAAGCTCTCGCAGCGTCATCCATGCGTCCAGTGTAGCGGAGTTTACGTTCGGAATCGAAAACGAAGACATGAGGAGTGGACTGAGCTCCGCATTCGGTGGCAAATTTTTGATCCTTCGCATCGTAGAGGTAGGGAAAAGTCCAGCCATGACTATCGGCGAAGGGTTTCATTTCCTCAAAGGAATCTCCGTATGGGGAGTAGCCAAGTTCGTCGGGGCGAAGGGCAATTGGATTATTCGAGCTTACGGCAACAACAGCAACGCCCTTGTCTTTATAGTCCTTATGGATTTGTTCCATACGAGATGCGGCGGCGACGGAATCGGGGCAATGGTTACTGGTGAAGATGATGCAGAGAATTTTTGACTCCGCGTATGTTTTCTCGCTGTGGGTTTTTCCATCAATGCCCGGTAAGGAAAACGCAGGCATAGGCGAGCCGATAGGAAGGACTTTCGGGATTTCGTTAGATAAGGCTAAGCTGCTTAAAATGGGAAATAATAGAAGTAAGATACGTTTCATATACGGTCGATACGTTAACTGGATTCGTTTCATTACAAAGTTGAAAATCCATGCTTTTGATATTTTAGTGTTCAAATGAATTATTTTTTGGAACTAACATATCTTAAGATAAGTTAAATATTTATCTGGCAATAAGTTCAAAAATTACTTAGGAAATGCGAAACAATTCTTTTAGCCATGCCCTCTACCAACGAATACACCCATCCAATAAACGTTCGTTCGAGACAACTCGATATGCCTACACGTGTGGGTTACCAGGACGATTATGATGATAAAATCAAGAGCGCGCAGCTTGAATTGGAGCGAATCCAATTAGAGCGTGAGGATTTGGAGCGGAAAAAACGTGAGCTTGAAGAGCTTACCAGCCGCAAACGTGCGTTTCTTTCTCAACAGGTTGAGCTTACAGAAAAGCTCTCTGCTGCAATCACTTTGATTGATCGTGAATTGCAAGAATTGAGAGAAGAGACCGACCAACTTGAGCAGTGCCGAGTTTGTTTCTCGGAACATTTGGATAAGATCCAGAAGCACGATCCTGAAAAATGGACGCGAGATAATCTTCATGACAGGCTTGATAAAGCGACAACCGTTACGGATACGGCAGCAGACGAATATGATCAAGCAGCTGCCTACTTCGAAGGAACACGCGCTGGTGGAATTTTCGGCAGACCTTCCAAAGGTGGACGTCGTAAAGCGAAGTCCCAAAAAACCGAATCTGAATTTCGTGAGCAACTCGTGAACGGCTTCGCCTTCAATCTGCCTATCATCATTCTTGGTGCGGCGGGCTTGGTAGTTTACTTCATCAAATAGAACGATGGCGAAATTGAAGCAAGCTAGCCTTTTTGATGAAGATTATGAGTTAAAAGCTCTGCGTGAAAAAGAGCGCAAACTTGCTGAGGCTCAGAAAGAATATCAAAGACTGCCTGCGTTGTTAGCTAAGCAGAAGCTTGATAGCGAGGCAACGATGCCGCCAATGGCGGAAATCAAAGAGCGTCAGAAGTTCAATCGTTTTGAACAAAGCCTCAGCCGCGGTCAGATTGAAAACGTCCTGCGCACACAGCGGCAGAGTTTGGGAATGACCTTGTTGTTGATCGCCGCCACTATTTTGATGTTGATGTGGGCACTCCGTATCATTTCGGTCTGATCTAAGGACGCTCCCAAGGCTCAACTTGCCGTTCTGCGGAGCGAGGTTCCAGATGAGAAATCACACGACCTTCAGGGCCAATGAGATTTGAAATTTTCGCCTCAATTTCGGTTGCGTGATCATGAGCCTCGGAGAGTTTCATATCATTTGGAAACACCAAATGGAACTCGACCCAATGAAAATGTCCTGAGTGGCGATGCCTGAAATTATGATATGCGAGATTCCGCTCTTTGACGACTTCATCTAACATATCTCGGACACTTTTTTCTATCACTGGATCGGCTTCATCGAGCAGTCCTCCGAAACTTTCTTTGATAAGTTTCAGGCCGACGCGCAGGATATTGATAGCCGCAATGCTCGCGAATATAGGATCCCACAAAGGCCAATCCGTAAATATGATCAGCATGAGAGCGACTAGAGCTGCAAGGCTGGACCATACATCGGTCAGGACATGAATTCCATTTGCACGAATCAAGGGTGAGGAGGTGCGCTTGCCTACATTGAGCAGAGTGAGTCCGAGTCCGAGATTGATCATAGCCGCAACTCCGGTGATCCAACAACCCAAGGCGAGGTTTCTGATTTCCACACCGTAGATAAATTGCCTAACAGCCTCATAAAGAATAAGGATGGCTGCTGAGGAAATCATCGCTCCTTCGAATCCTGCGGAGATGAAGGAAATTTTATCGTGACCGAAGTGATGGGTTTCATCGGCAGGTTTTTTCGCCAGACGCAGAGCCCATGAGGCGAAAGCGACGGCGAAAACATGAACCACAGATTCCGCGGCATCCGAGTAAATCGCTGATGAATATGTGCTGGCCGCAGCATATACTTTCAGTGCGAGCAGGAAGATCGCGACGACAAGTGATAAGTTCATCACCTGCCGTTGTATGTCTGATTTGGCCATGGTGGTGGAATTTACGAATTCATCAGACGTTCGATGTCATCCGGTTCGATGGGGATGGAAGCCATGAGATCGATGTTTTCATGTTCTCCGATGAGGAAATCATTTTCGAGACGCACGCCGAGGTTTTCCTCACGGATATAGATGCCGGGTTCGATGGTGAAAAGCATGCCTGGTGCGACGGCCTCGAAAGGAGGTGATACGTCATGCACATCGAGGCCGAGATGGTGGCTGACGCCGTGCATGAAATATTTGCTGACAAGGGGTTTATTTTCATCTTGTGCGGCTGCTTCGGCAGCGGTGAAAAGTCCTAGACCGATGAGTTCCTGCTCAATATTTCCGACGACTTGTTTTTGGTAGTCTTGAAGCAGGATGCCTGGGCGAAGAATGCTATTTGAAAATTTCATGATACGCAGCACTGCCTCGTAGACTTGGCGTTGGCGTGGTGTGAATTTGCCGTTGATAGGGATGGTGCGGGTCATGTCCGCGTTCCAGCCGGCGTATTCGCATGCCACATCAAGCAGCAACATCTCGCCGTCGTTGAGGACTTTGTCATTTTCGATGTAGTGAAGAACGCAGGCACTCGCTCCACCGGCAATGATGGGTGTGTATGCAAATCCACGAGAGCCGGATTTTACGAATTCGTGGATGAACTCTGCTTCTACTTCCCATTCGCCGACTCCAGGTTTGACGAATTGTAAAACCCGTCGGAATCCAGCTTCGGTAATATCACAAGCTTTTTGAGTCAGAGAGATTTCCTCATCGGATTTTGAAATGCGGAGCTTTTGGAGAAGTGGGGTGAGTCGTCCGTAATGGTGGAGAGGAAACTTGTGTTGGCAATCGGAGATAAAGCGGCTGTTACGGGTTTCAGTGAATACTGAGCAACGGGGATGTTCGTTGGTGGAGAGGAAGAGGGAATCTACCTGCAAGGCTAACTGGTTAAAAAGATTATCGAAGTTTTGGACGAATTCGACGTGTTGAATCCCGCTTTGCGCTGTTGCTTGTTGTTTGGTCAGCTTCGCGCCTTCCCAGATTGCAAGAGTTTCGTTGGATTCACGGATGAATAGAATTTCACGGTTCCGTTCACTTTTCGCACCGGGATAGAGGAGAAGTATGGTTTCTTCTTGAGTGATGCCGGTAAGGTAAAACAGATCACTGTTTTGTTTGAAGGGTAGGGTGGCGTCGGCGTTGCTGGAATAGATCTCGTTTGAGTGAATGACAGCGATGGCATTTTTGGGCAAGAGGGTGACAAGCCGACTGCGGTTTATTTCAAAGAGAGCTGAAGTGGGTGATTGAGAGCGCATATTGGAAGAATGACTACCAAATCGAAATGGAGGAACCGCCGCGTGTCGAGGCTTGCTTGAGAATCTTATGAAGAAATTAAGTTTGGTTTTGCCTGCGTGACCACTTGCAAAACCTATTATGCTGTGAACACGCTCTTGTGTAGCAACTTATGGATTTCTTCTCAAAAGACCAAACTTCACTTAAAATCTGTGGCGTCCGGGCTGAAGCCGATGCCCTCAGGTTGATTGAGATTGGAGTGGATGCTCTAGGATTCAACTTCTGGCCTAATTCGAAACGGTATTTGAATCCGAAGGACGCGGCATGGTTGAAAGATCTTGAAGGCAAGATTTTACGGGTGGGTGTGTTTGTCAACCAGCCGGCCGATTTACCATTACGACTGATTTCTGAGGGAATGATCGATGTGGTCCAGCTGCATGGAGATGAAGATCCGGAATCTACCGTGATTTTTTCAAAAGCGGGAATCAAAGTCATCAAAGCCGTCGGTGTTAAATCATCAGCGGATATCGAGAGAGCAGGAGAGTTTGAAGTGGATGCCATGTTACTCGATGCGCATGCGCCCATCGTTTTTGGTGGAACAGGAGAAACGTTCGACTGGAGCTTGGCGCTTGATTTTAAAAAATGCTTTCCTAATACAGCTGTGATCCTTGCTGGTGGAATCACTCCGCAGAATGCAGCGATGGCGATTACTCAAGTGAAGCCAGCAGCACTCGATATCGCGTCGGGTGCTGAGATTTCACCCGGCGTTAAAGATTTTACCAAGGTCCAACAATTGTTGGATGCCTGCCGTAGCGCTATATGATTACCGACTCTCATTGTCACCTGGCCTCGCATCGATACGCAGATCAAGATGTCAGTTCGTTGATTGCACGGGCAAACTCTGCCGGGGTGCATCGCATGGTCACCATGGCGACATCTTTGGGTGACATTCCGAAGAACCTCGAAATCGCGAAGCATGCTGGCGTTTCCGCAGCTATTGGAATCCATCCCTGCGATGTGCACCACGCTCCAGACGATGTGATTGAGAAACTTTCCGAATATGTCGGCGATCCGCGAGTGTGTGCGATTGGTGAAACCGGGCTGGATTATTACCACCCAGCGCCAGATGGATGGACCGAATCGGATTTCAGAACCAAGCAGCGAGATCTTCTCGACCAGCATTTCGAACTTGCGGCGAGATCGGGATTGAATGTGGTCATTCACACGAGAGACCTCGAAGGTTCGCAGTCTTTTGACGACTCGCTATATATATACCGAAAATATTCAGATCGTGTGCGGGCGGTTTTCCATTGTTTCATTTCATCCTGGGATCTGGCGGAACAAGTGATTGCGGAAGGCGGACTGGTTTCGTTCGGTGGTGTGGCGACCTTTAAAAAATCCGATCTCGTCAAGGATACGGTGGCCCGTTGTCCCGCCGGATGTTTCATGCTGGAAACTGATTCGCCCTACCTTGCGCCCGAGCCGATGCGTGGAAAACAAAATGAGCCAGGATATACTGCATACATTGCAGAGGCGATTGCTGCTTTGAGGGGGGAGTCACTGGCTGAATTGGCGGCGCATACCGAACAGACGGTGAATGATTTTTTTCGATGGAAATGAGATTTTATTGAATGAATTGTGCGCTGGTAATCGTTCATTGTTTTGTTAAACCGAAGTCACATTTTTTCCTTCAACTCCTTCAACTATGAAAATCACACACTATCTTTCCATTGCAGCTCTCACTTCTCTCGCCGTTTCTTGCGCTCCGAAGACCGGCGGAGACGGATATGATGTCGCAAATCCTTATTCCGCTCCAGACTATGTGGATGAGGGCGGCTCGCCTGTCGGCCCAAATGACGTAAACCCTGCCTACGATACACCGGCCGCATACGAAGATACCGCTGTCGCAACACCTGAGGTCACTGCACCAGCCATTGCACCGCCTTCAACGAAAGTTCACACAGTTGGCCGTGGTGATACCCTTTGGGGTTTGAGCAAACAATACGGAGTGCCGATCGATTCCATCAAATCGGCAAACGCTTTAACTCGTGATTCCATTGTATTGGGAGCCAAGTTAACCATTCCTGCAAAATAAGCTGATGCGCTTCAGTTTCGTATTTGCTGGTTTCATTTCAATTGCATCGCTGCTTTCGGCTCAGGAGGAGGCGGCAGATGTGCCAAAGATGACGCCGAAAGAGGATGTGATTGAGCAGTTGTTTTCCGAAAGGGAATCTCCGGAAGCTCTAGAGAAAGCGATTCTCAGTGCACGCAAACTCGGAATTCCGGAACAAGCGATACTCGAATCGAAATTCTTGTTTCACATCGATCGAGCGGAAGATGCGGAGATTGCAAAGATGCTCCCTGAGATGGTGAAGCAGAGTGAGAACTTCAAATTGGCTGATTCAGAGATTTTTGGAAGTGAAGATGATTGGCTTGCGATTGTTGAATACGCGCGGGCGATCTCCGCATTACAAAAAGGCGAAAAGCAGGCATTCAAGAAACACATTACCGAGGCATTTTGGCTGAGTCCGAGTCAGGGTGCTGCCTTCGCGCCACACATTCAACGACTCCGTCTGATGGATGCCATGAAGGAAGTGGAGCTCGATAAGGCGCGAAAATATCGCAACACGCTCAATGCCGAATCCACCAGTCTTGAAACCATCATGGCTGATAAAAAAGGAACGATGCTGCACTTCTGGTCTCCCTGGAGTCCTGAATGTGAAGCAACCCTTGCTGACTTCTTGATCACTGCTGAGCTATTGACAAAAAACGGAATCGGCGTCGCATCACTGCTACCTGAAGCATCTGAGAAAGTGAATGTGGCTGCTAAGGAAATGCTTGTAGCTACTGGGAAAAGCATTGCAGGGCATTGGATGGTCGATGCTGAGAAGTCGCCACTCAGTGCCCAATTGAAAGTTTCAACCGTTCCAACCGTTGTTCTGTTAGATTCAAAAGGAAAGGTTGTTTATAACGGCCATCCAGGCAATGAGGAATTCTGGGGTCTGTTAGAAAAATTAAATCCCGAGATCAAGCGTCCCGAGATGCGCGAAGAGTGAAGTTCGATTTGTAGAATTTACTGCGCCTGTCGTAGGCCAAAAACGGGGGGAAATTAATTTTAAACTTTTCTTAAAAGTTTGCAGAAATTAACTTGACGGATATCCGTAATACTAGTTTTATCGTATCAATCTAAGGAAACGAATCCTGATGAACAAACCTACGCACCCTTCAAATCTCGAGCTACAAGCACTCTCAGTGTTGTGGCATGAAGGACCATCTACGGTAAGTTCAGTACATGAATCGCTGCCTGATGGAAGAGAAAGAGCCTACACCACGGTGCTCTCTGTCATGCAAAGCTTAGAGAGAAAAAGACTGGTAAGAAGGATCCGCTCCGGAAGGGCTCATGTTTATGAGTCGGCGTATTCACAAGAAATCATCGTGCGTCGGGCGACGGATGATTTTGTCACAAATGCTTTTGGAGGGCGCCTCGGTGAGGCCGTTCTCGCTACCCTCTCCCTCGGTTCATTAACACCGGAAGAGAAAACAAACATCGAACGCGAACTCAAACGACATAAAACCATGCCAGCGAAAAAAACAGCAAAGAAAGCAGTAAAAAAAGCAGCTCCTAAAAAAGCAGCAGTAAAGAAAGCAGCTCCTAAGAAAGCCGCTAAAAAAGCAGCTCCTAAGAAAGCCGCCAAAAAAGCAGCTCCTAAGAAAGCCGCTAAAAAGGCAGCTCCTAAGAAAGCCGCTAAAAAAGTAGCAAAAAGCGCTAAAAAAGCCGCTAAAAAAGCTCCAGCTAAAAAAGTTGTTGCTAAAAAAGCAGCTCCTAAAAAAGCAGCTAAAAAAGCAGTGAAAAAAGCCGCTCCTAAGAAAGCAGCAGCTAAAAAGGCACCAGCTAAAAAAGCACCAGCTAAGAAAGCCGCCAAAAAAGCAGCTAAGAAGAAGTAATCAGTCACCGCGGGCAGTTTGATATTTCTCTAGCGAGGGATTCATCTGCTTAAGCGGTTATGAAATATGTAAAAGGCGGAAGATCTCAGGGTCTTCCGCCTTTTCACGTTTTGAGGGATATTAAAATACGGAAAATAATCTCCCATTTTGTTTTCATGGGTGAATTTGTGTGGTTTGATCCTGTGCATGAAGAATTCAACTCGATGGTTATTCGTCTTTCTATTTTCGTTAACGACATTCGTATCGGCGGGCGGAGATAAGAAAACCGCTCAGGTTTCATTTCATACTGAGACGGAAGCGAGTGATAATCCTAAAATGATTTTTCAGCATCAGATACTTGGGAAAGAGAGATATTTTCGCCGGATGCCTGATATTTCCTCCAAAGATTTTGTCTCATTCAGTCCCTTTCCATCGGATGACCAAGCGACTTATGGAATTCTGATCAAATTGAAGGAGAGCTCAGGGAAGCGCCTGAGTGCGGTTACCACTGCAAACCAAGGAAAGATGATGGTTTGTCAGGCGTTTGGGCGCGTAGTAGATGGGGTCATCATTGATCAACCCGTAAACGATAGGGTGATCGTCATTTGGAAAGGTCTCACATTAGAGGAAATTCGTGAATTAGATAAGAAAATGCCGCGTATAGGTGAGGAGAAGAAATAAGGTTATTTCATATGAAATGGAGTCTAGTTGTATTGTTGATAGCGATCGCAAATCTAAAGGCCGAAGCAATTCGTTTGGTTTTGCCGACTGAAAATGACCATCTCTTCCGTGCTGAGTTGGATCGGTTTTATATGTATGTGGATCGAACCTTCGAGGGAGAGGTTACGAAAGTCTGGGAGGGCGGTTCATTTGGACTAGTGCGCACTCCTATCCGGGTGAACGGAGATGTGTTGCTGACTAAGTTTCATGAAGGGATCGATATTGCTCCGATCAAGCGTGATAAAGCGGGCAATCCCTTGGATTTGGTGATGAGTATTATCGGAGGGAAAGTGGTTCATGTCAGTGAGATTGCGGGCCGCAGCAATTACGGTCGATACGTGGTGGTTGAGCATGTTTTGGAGCAATCGAAAGTTTACTCGCTCTATGCGCATTTGGCAGAAATCACGGTAAAAGTGGATGATGCAGTTAAAGCGGGTTCTGTGCTTGGACGAATGGGTTATACGGGTGAGGGGATCAATCGGACACGGGCTCATTTGCATTTGGAGTTGGGCTTTATGATGAGTTTGAATTTTGAGAGTTGGCATAAGCAGAATTTCGCCAGTCCAAATTACCACGGGAATTTCAATGGGATTAATCTGGCAGGCGTTGATATCGCGAGTTTCATTTTGGCGCATCGAGAAAACTCGAATCTGAGTTTCAGTGAGTTTGTGTTGAGTCGGCCAGTACAATTCAAGGTGATGGTCCCGGCGGGAAAATCGGAGCCTGAATTTTTGGTGAGGTATCCTTGGATGAAGCGCCAAGGTGATGCCACAGTGAACTCATGGGAAATTGGATTTACTGCGACAGGCCATGTTGTTTCGTTTACTCCCAGTAGTCGGACGGTTAATCAAGCGGTGGTGAGTCACATCAGGCCAGCAGAGATAAATCAATCGTATCTGACTCGTGGCTTAATTTCAGGAAACGGCAATCAGGTTTCGTTAACGCGTGAAGGAAGCCGTCTAGTTTCCTTGATTCTGGATGATTTTCCGCTGGTTCAGTAGGATATACAAAATTGATCAAATATATGACTTGGTTTTATTCAAAGCACGGTAAGCAGTTGGGTCCGATTAGTGAGGAGGATTTTTCCAGTAAATGTGCTAGTGGCGAAATTTTACCTACGGATTTGGTGTGGAAGGAAGGAATGTCTGATTGGAAACCTTCATCTGAATTTATCGCCTTATCGTTGACTCAAAAAATCGCTGCTTCCCCCAATTTTGACAAGCCATATGAATCGAGTGTTGGAAACGTCATGGTGGCACAGCCGCCGCCCGTCGATGTTCAGTTCATCCCACAAAAATTTCCAAATTATCAATGGCAGTCGATCGTCGCTTTGGTGCTTGGGGGCGTTCAGATGATGATAATTTGTATACCGTTAGGACTCATTTTTGGTATTATTGCTTTGGTATATTCCAATAAAGTGGAGCCGTATTTCATGCAGCAAAACTATATCGCGGCACAAGATGCGTCCAGAAATGCCAAGATATGGATGATTGTCAGCCTATCGATGGCTGGAATGGTCATTTTAGGAGGCATTGGATTTTTCATCATCATGATTGTAAGTGCATAGTGGATTAGATTTCTCAGCGTAGCCTTGACGGATTAGGGGGAAAGGCAATTATGTCTTCATTATGACATGGTTTTACACATCAAACGGAACGCAAGCTGGACCTATTACACAGCAAGAACTCGCTGCTAAAGTGCAGAGTGGTGAAGTGACAGCTACTGATTTGATCTGGAAAGAGGGTATGTCAGATTGGCTCCCAATGAACCAAGTTCCTGAATTTTCCGTTGGTGCAGTAAATACGCCTTCTCAATTTGGTATGCCAATGGCTCAACCCAGTGCTTATGCTTCTTCCCCACAACCGCATGTTACTAACTATCTTTGGCAATCGATTGTGGTCACTTTATTATGCTGCTTGCCGTTCGGTATTGTAGCCATTGTTTTTGCTGCCAAAGTTGACGGATTGGTTGCTGCTGGTGATATTGCTGGTGCACAAGCTGCGTCTAAAACTGCAAAATTATGGGTCAATCTTTCTGTAGGCTTTTTCTTTTTGCTACTAGTGATCGGGGGCATTTCTACTGCTCTTGAAGAAGGCCGCATGTGAATATTTTCCTAATGCGCAAAGACCGTGCATTGTTAGTTAGCCTGACGGTTCTGATTCTGGCCGTCGCTGCATATGCTTTGCGAGAAACTGGTGGCGCTGGCTGGATGCCGGGTTGTTTTTTTCGGAAAATCACTGGTTTGGAATGTCCGGGTTGTGGAATGACGCGAGGAACGACTGCCCTTTTGCAGGGTCGGTTTATAGATGCGTTTCTTTTCAATCCGGTTGGAATGATCCTTTTTCCTCTGGCTTTAATTGGATTGAGTATTGAGGTTTTGGCATGGGTGATGAATCGACCGCCGGTGTTTAGACTCAATCCAGGACGATGGGGCGCGACGATTCTTGCAGTCGTCTTGATCGCTTGGTGGATTGGACGAAATATTTTTTGAATGTCTCAAGCGCTCTAAGTTTCCTTGCGGCTGGTGGGTAGTGAGTCTAATTTCTGCGCATGAGTCTTTTATTGGGAGTTAATATTGATCATGTCGCGACATTGCGGCAGGCGAGGTATGCGCTGCAGCCGGATTCTCCGAATGCGGAACCGTGTGTTGTTTTGGCGGCACATGAAGCGAAGGCAGGTGGTGCGGACTCGATCACGGTGCATGTGCGAGGAGATCGCAGGCACATGCAGGATGCGGATGTGTTTCGGATTCGTGAGGAAGTGGAGATTCCGCTCAATCTTGAACTCGGGATCACTGAGGAAATGTTGGATTTGGCGTTTCGCTTGAAACCGGATTTTGCCTGTTTGGTTCCGGAAACTCGTGAGGAGGTGACGACCGAAGGCGGGCTGGACGTAGTCTCGCTTTTCGGTACGGCGAGGGAGGCGGTGAAGCGACTCAAAGATGCAGGGATCAAAGTCAGTTTGTTTATCGATCCGATAGAAGAGCATGTTCGGGAAGCTGCTCGTATGGAGGCGGATATGATTGAGTTGCACACGGGTGCGTTTGCGAATGCGCTTAATAAGTCGGATGAAATTAAACGGTTGATCGCCGCTGCACAGCTTGGAAAAGAGCTTGGGTTGCAGGTCAATGCGGGTCACGGCATCAATTACCTGAATCTTCCCGATGTGTTGAAAGTTCCTTTTTTGAGCGAGTTGAATATTGGGCACAGCATTGTTTCACGTGCAATGACGGTGGGGATGCGCGCTGCGGTTTCGGAGATGGCGGCGGGTATGAAATCTTACTCTTTTCAATCATGATGATTTACGGAATAGGGATTGATGTGGTGGAGGTGGATCGCATTGAGGAAGCGATCGCGCGGCAGGGCGAAGTGTTTCTCAGGAAACTTTTTACCGAAAATGAACGGCATTACTGTGAGAAACAGAAGCGACCTGGAATGCATTACGCGGCTAGATTTGCGGCAAAAGAGGCAGTTTCAAAAGCGCTCGGCACAGGCATAGGTGGTAAGGCGGGTTGGTTGGAAATGGAAGTGGTTCGGGGGGAATCCGGAGCGCCGACGATGATTTTTCACGGGCATGCTTTGGAATTCCTGGCAACGGAGGGCATTGCTGAAGTGCAGGTAAGTCTCACGCATGCGAGGGATTATGCTGCGGCGAATGCGGTGGCGATCCGGCAGATGGCGTGATAAATTTTAATATTTTCAACGCAAAGCAGCAAAGATCGCTAAGGTTCGCAAAGCTAAGGTTGAAGTTAGATGAGGTATTGAGAGGTATCAGATTTCTAAATAGACCCTATGATCGAACTGCAAGGTGACTTGCCAAGTCGGCTTGGATAGAGAAAGCTAGGCACATGGAAATGATGGTCAGAGCGAGAAGAAATCGGCGGAGTGCGGCGATTCGTGGGTTGGTTCGTGAAACCCGGCTTGCGGTGGAGGATTTGATTCTTCCCATGTTTTTTCATGCGGATGCCGAGGATGTTGCGATTGATTCGATGCCGGGCTGCACGCGTTGGTCCGTTCATGGGTTGTTGAAAGAGATTTCGGAGGTTCGTGATTTAGGAATACGGGCAGTGGTGCTTTTTCCTAAAATTGAGGACGCGTTGAAAAATTCCCAAGGTAGCGAGTCAGCGAACGACCATGGCTTGGTGCCGCAGGTGATTCGGGAAATCAAAAAACGTTTTCCGGAGATGTGCGTGATCACAGATGTCGCGCTCGATCCTTACAATTCAGACGGGCACGACGGTTTGGTGGTGCGTGGTTGTGATGGAGAGTTAAAAATTTTGAATGATGAAACGGTTGAGGTGCTATGTCTTCAGGCGCTGTGCCACGCGAGAGCGGGTGCGGACATCGTCGCTCCGTCGGACATGATGGACGGTCGAGTTGGAGCCATTCGTGTTGCTCTTGATGAAGCGGGGTTCACCGAAGTCGGAATCATGTCCTACACGGCAAAATATGCATCGGCATTTTACGGACCGTTCCGTGGAGCGCTCGATTCAGCGCCGAAAGAAGGTGATAAGAAAACTTATCAGATGGATCCCGGAAATGTGCGTGAAGCGATCCGTGAGTTGTTGATGGATGAGGAAGAAGGTGCAGATATCGTAATGGTGAAACCTGCGGGTCCGTATCTCGATGTGATCGCGCGTTTGCGGGATGAGACGACCTTGCCGATCGCGGCGTATCAGGTTAGCGGAGAATATCTGATGATCAAAGCGGCGTGCGCGAGTGGTTGGTTGGATGAGAAGGCTGTGGTTCTGGAAAGTCTTTTGGGGATACGCCGCGCGGGTGCGGATATGATCCTGACATACTTTGCGAAAGACGTGGCGAAGTGGATTCGATAGGGGATGAAGAGATTCTAACCAAGAATGCCACAAATAACACGAATAACACGAATAACACGAATAACACGAATGTGATAATAATGGGGGATAATTTTTCTTATCTAACAAAATTCGTGCCATTCGTGGTTAAAAATTCCTAAGATCAATGGATTTTGCAGAGCTAAAAAATTATTTTGAGGAGAACTTCGCGGAGCGTGGGGAGTTGGGGGCTGGGCTGAGTGTTTGGAAAGATGGGGAAGAGATCGTTGCGCTCGCGGGAGGATATAAGGATAGGAATCGAACTGAGAAATGGAATATTAAGACCATAGCACCCGTTTATTCGGCGACCAAAGGTCCGGCTGCGGCAACTTTGTTACATGCGCTTTCCAAACATGGCTTGGATGAAAACGATTTAGTGAGCGAGGTTTGGATCGGGTTTCCATTAGAGGCTGCGACTTTCGGCCAGATGCTTTCCCATCAATGCGGGTTGGCTGCATTGTCGGAAAATGCGGATATCTACGATCATCGCGCCGTGATCGCGGCCATAGAACAAACCACGCCCGAGTGGTCGCCGGGTCTTGGTCATGGCTATCATCCGAGAACGTTTGGATTTATATTAGATGAATGTGTGCGTCGTCTCACAGGAAAGAAACTGGGCGATTTTTGGAACTGTGAAATCGCCAGGCCGATGGAAATCGATTTCTGGATCGGTTTACCAGAAAGTGAATGGGGACGCGTGGCGCAGTTGGTTCCCGGAAGAGCGAAGCCGTCCGCTTTTGAAGAAGGTTTTTACCAGATTTATGCCCACTCAGGCACTCTCACACGAAGGGCTTTTTCTTCGCCACGCGGGTTGCATGCGATTGCGGAAATGAATGAGCCAAAAGCTTGGTCGGCAGGTTTTTCGGCGATGGGTGGTGTGGGTTCGGCAAGTGGTCTGGCGAAGTTTTATCAATGCGCGATCGGTGCTTTGGAAAGTCCACTTTCAGCTGGAGTGCGACGAGCTCTCGGGAATTTGCAGATTTCAGGTGAGGATAAGGTGCTTCTTCGTGAAACCGCTTTCACCTGTGGTTGTCAGAAAGATCCGGTCGATGCATTTGGAAAGAAAAAGCGATTTTTGTATGGAAGCTCAACAGCGGCCTTCGGTCATCCTGGTGCGGGCGGAAGTCATGGATTTGGTGATCCGACGAGCGGCGTATCGTTTGGATACGTGATGAATCAGATGGAACTCAGCGTGATGCCAGGTGAGAGGTGTGTGGGCTTGGTTGAGAGAGTGGGTTCAACATGTTCCGTCCCCTTTTCCTCTTCCACAGACGGCTCTTCAATCTATTCTCCGCCCTAGGTGAAAAATCAAATTCCAAGCATTCATTTATGGGGTGTATAGAAGTGGGTTACTTTTTCTTCGCCTTCTCTTCTTCTTTAAACTTCTCTAACTCTTTGCCGAGTCCTAACATGTCTGAAATTTCAGATTTTGACAGTGAGCTGTCGCGGTTTTTGTTGGCTTCGTCAAATTTTTTACCAGCTGCTTCCTTGTCGGTTTCGTCGGCTAGGTATTCTTCGCGACGGACTGAGCCGTCCTTGTTCTTATCCTTATCTTCGAGGAAGTCAGCGATGGCTTCGCGATCTTTTTCCTTGATGGCCCTTTCTTTTTCGCGGGCTTCTTTTTTTGGGTCCTTCTTTTGGGTGGCCGCTTCAGCAGGCACGACGAGCATCAGAGCGGCGAGAAGTAGAATGAGTTTTTTCATAGGGAGTGGGTAGTTTAATAGCTCGTGAACATAACCGAAAAATGGCCGAGCACAATCTCAATTGTGGTTTTCCTGGGTGTCTGATGAAAATCGTTTAGCGAGCGGATTCCATCCAACCATTGAGGATTTCCACGGAGTGCTGCTGGTGTCGTGCATCCTTATCGCTCTGTGTGCGATTTCGTATAAACAATTTACCTATTCACGCGCGCAATGGGCGTCTGCGTATATTTTGCAAGGGTGGCAGACGATGTAGAGGTCTTCATCTGGTCCGCGCGGTCTACTGCAGTATTGGTGTTTCATTCTGGAGTTACAAAGTGGGCATTTGGGACGTGGAGTGTAAATGCCGAGGAAGAATGAGAGGATCAGTATGATTCCAAATACGATGATAAATCCCCATGCTGCGGTGTCACTGCCGAAATATCCAGCAACTAGCATTCCGAAAAATGATGCTCCGCCGATAACTAAAGCACGATAGAAGATGCGGGATTTAAAGACAGCGTGTTGGGAAATGGTCCGCTGTAATCCACCGTGGCATGAGTAATCGCGGTTTGGATAAGCTCTGATTTGCATGGAGATGTATAAAATCTAATTCTCTAATACTTCTCGTTTCACACGGCGACCGAAGATCGCCGCTACTTTGTTAGAAACGCTGTTAGTGGAGAGGTCGCGTTGGCGGTTTGGGAGGGTTCGGGGAGGCCGAGTTCGAAGGCGGTGCGACCGGCTTGCACGGCTTGTTTGAAAGCGATGGCCATTTTTACGGGATCAGAGGCGATGGCGATGGCGGTGTTGACGAGGACGGCATCGGCGCCGAGTTCCATGGCTTCTGCGGCATGTGATGGTGCGCCGATTCCTGCATCGACGACGACTGGGACGATGGCTTGGGCGATGATGATGGCGATTTGATCACGAGTGGTGATGCCTTTGTTAGAACCGATGGGTGAACCGAGCGGCATGACTGTGGCACAGCCGCATTCCTGAAGGCGCTTCGCGAGGACGGGATCGGCGTTGATGTAAGGGAGGACGGTGAAACCTTCTTTGACGAGGATTTCAGCGGCTTTGAGGGTTTCGATGGGATCGGGGAGGAGGTAGGTGGGATCGGGATGGATTTCGAGTTTGATCCATTTCGGCAGGCCGGCGGAGTGGGCGAGGCGAGCGAGGCGTACGGCTTCATCGGCATTCATCGCGCCGCTGGTATTGGCGAGCAGGAGGTATTTTTCGGGATCGACGAAATCGAGGATGTTAGCGAAGGGATCGCTTTTTCCTGAGAGGTCCGCGCGGCGGAGGGCGACGGTGACGATTTCGGTTCCTGAGGCGGCGAGGGCATCGCGCATGGATTCGTTGGAAGGGAATTTACCTGTTCCAAGAAAGAGGCGGGAAGAGAAGGTGCGGTCTGCGATTTTAAGCATGAAGTTTGCTAGTTTTCTAGTGTTCAGTTTTCAGGAAAGAGAGTTTTTGTGAGAGCCAATGCTCGAATGCTTGGTGGTTGTGAAGGTCGTAGAGATGGGTTTGGAAGCCCAGTTGTTGTCCGGTGGCGATGTTGGCAGGCAGGTCGTCGATGTAGAGAGTGTTTTCGGGGACGAGGGAATATTTGTCGATAGCGTGTTGGTAGATTTCTGGCTGGGGTTTGATGGCACCGACTTCGTAGGATAAGACGGCGCCGTGGAACAGGGAGAATTCTGGGAAATTTTCGAAAATCCACGGGGAGTGGATGCCGTTGATGTTGGAAAAGAGGATGAGGCGATGTCCGGCGGCGTGGAGTTTGTGGGCGGTTTCCCACATCGGCTGGTTGGGGGTGAAGATGTTGCGCCAGGCGTGGTGGAAAACTTCGGTGGAGGCATCGGAGTCGAGCGTTTCAAGTGCCCAACGGGTATAATCTTCGGTGCTGATCTGGCCGGCTTCGAACTCGTCTTTGCGGGCGAGTAATGTTTCGAGAGCGGCGGCAGGATCGGGGTGAGTGCTAGGGAGAAATTTACGGAGAGAGGTTTCAAAATCAAAGTCGAGTAGCACTTTTCCGATATCGAAGAGGAAGTCTGGCATGGTATTAAATTTCAAATCTCAAAATTCAAATTTCAATGAAGAGGAAAACGATCAAATCTTTTCAAGGATGAAATTGGCGGCGGTGATGGCGCCGTTGTTGCAATCGTGTTTCGCGAGATTGCTTTTCATGACACGCCACTCAGCGGCGTCGTTGGCGAGAAGATTAAAGACGGCTTGGGTGAGGTCTTTTGGATCTTCGGCGAGGTCGCCTGCGTGGAGATGTTGGAGGAGTTGGAGGTTTCCTTCTTCTTGTCCGGGGACGAGGTGATGGATCAGCATGGGGCACTGCGCGGCGATGGCTTCGTGAACAGTCGCACCACCGGCTTTACCGATCACGAGGTGATGTTTGTTTAGTAGATGGGGGACTTTTTTTGTCCAACCTAACAAGCGAACACGGCTGGGATACTCCGCTTTGATTTCTGCTGCGCGGGAGTAGAGCGATCGGAAATTTTTTCCCATCACGATGGTTAAGTGGACATCGGGTGAGGCGTTAAGTAAGGCGCGGGAGTGGCGTCTGACGAAGGGTTTTTTCGCGGTTGGGAAATAGAGGACGCGGAATGGTTTGTGCGGTTCATCGGCGCTCACGGGTGTGAGTGAGGTGAACATCGGATTCACGGGGAAACCGGTACTGATGATTTTATTTTCCGGAATGCCCCATGAGCTCATCGCATCGACCGTGAAGCGATCTGTCACGAGAAAGTAATCCGTTGGAGCGCGTAGCCATGAGGCGTTGATTTCGATAGAGTCGGTTACGACGGTGAAAACGGGAATGCGTTTGCCGGTCTCTTGAAAATGACGTTCGAGGAAGTAGGGATAGATCGGGTAGGTGGAAGCGATGGCGTCAGGTTGGTATTCGTGAACTAGGGTTTGTAAGTAGCTTTCCGGGCGACGCATGAGGGGCATGCGTGGCTCAGAGAAGTCGCATTCGTCGGTGGCGCGGTAGATTTTTTCCCAGATTTTTGGGAAATGAGTGGTGACCAAGCGGTAGCCCCATTGAAGGACGGAAGTTGCATGGGGCGCTGCAAGCACGCAGGGATCGACGACTCGGGCCTCCATCCCGAGTTTTTGAAAAGCCAGCGCGAGGTTGCGTGCGGCGCTGTTGTGTCCTTCACCGAATGCAGCGGTGATGATAAGTATGCGTTTTTTTTCCGACATCTTGAATTTGCTCGGGGCGACTTTAAAACAGAGTGCGGCATTGCGTCGATGGACTTTTCTGCTTTCCTTGTCTCGCCGATGCGAAAAAAGGACGATAAACCGAATTTAAGAACTGTGGATGAAAGTCCTGAGGGGGAGGTTTTGCGTCCGGAGGGGCAGCCAGTGGCTGAAAATGAAGGGAATGTGAGATTGGAGATAAAGGAACGGAGTGAACTAAAGTTCAAGACGCATGAGTCAAAGCTTGATGCATGGGAGGGACCGAATGACGTGACTTTGGAGGATGATTGGAACACAGAGAAACAGCCAGTGCGGTTACATAAAGGATTTTGGATTGCGATAGGTCTGGTTTTACTGGCTGCTATAGGTTGGCTGTCGGTTGAGATTTATGGGCTGAAGAGGCAGGAGGAACAACAGATTTTAGAGGCTCAGAGGTTATTGGAGCGTGAAAAGCAGGCTGAAATTGATGCTCGCCAGACCATTGATGTTATTGGGGAGGTCGTCAGGAAATTTTATGCATCGAGTTCAACTGATGAAATGTTGAAATATGTCAGGCACCCAGACCGCGTAGGTCCGTCATTGAGAGAATACTATTCCAAGAATCCGATGAAAGGATCCGAGGTGGTTTGGGCTGTGGATATGAATCCGATGACCCTTGGAACTCGTGGAGGATTTTGGGTGGTTCAGGCGAAGCTTAGTTCGGGTATAGATGGGAGGCTGGTGGTTGAGATAAATAGTCCGACGGATGTGAAGGTGGATTGGGAGACGAGTGTTTGCGCCCAGCCGATGGAATGGGAGCGATTCGTGAAAGACCGACCTGCTGGCTATCGCGGGGATTTTCGCGTGTTTGTGCAAATCGATAATTTCTACAACTACGAGTTCGCGGATGAACGGAAATATCAAGCCTTCAAACTAACTACTCTGAATAGTAGTGAGGTAATGTATGGGTATGCGTTACGTGATGGGCAGACATTTCGAGTGCTCGAGGAGTTGATTAAGAATAATAGAAATGAGAAAGTGCCGGTGATGTTGCGGCTGTATTTGCAAGAAGGGTTTCAATCGAAGGACGGAGTGCTGATTGAGCAGATTGTGTCACCGAGATGGTTGTTAGTAGACTACCCGGAGGGAAAAAAATGATGATGGATTTTAAACGAAAAATTATCCGGCCTTATGTTTTAGGGATTATTGGCGGGGTTGGTTTGTTTTTTGTTTTCCAATACGTGACCGCGCTCATGCGTTTGAGTGGTGGATCGGGAGCCATGAAGAATAAGTTCAGCGTGCTTGCTCAGGATAAGTATATGGGTTTCCTGATTATCCAGAATCTCTACGTGCTTTTAGGTTACGTGATTCTGGCAATTTTATTCACGTTGGTTCTCTGCCCCTTGGTAGATTTGGTTTCAAAGAAAATACCTAGCCGGACATGGTGGATGAATGTTTTGGCAGGTTTAGTAGGGAGTTTTTTAATCCATGGATTTTTCACTCTACGCTTGGTTAAGACGCGTCCTTATTTCCTGGATGATGCGAAGTTTGGGTATTGGTATTTTGAAATTTTAAACGTCGTTCCTGAATCCGCCAAACCTGTGGTGTTCTTTGTTATTTTCACGGCTCTTCCCTGGGCTATATTGGGTTACGCAGGTTGGTGGTATTATCGTAATCTGAGTAAGAAAGGACGAATGGTTGCAGGTGCGTTGTTGCTGTGTTTGGGTGGATTCCTTTTTTGGAAATTCAATCCAGCGTCCACTGGATCAGAGTCGGCTGGGAAAACGGAGGATAAAAAACGTTTGAATGTGATCATCATTGGATCGGATTCGTTGCGTGGAGATAAGCTGGGTTATACAGGATATCGTTCGCGTCGCACCGATGGGGCAGCTGCTGCTGGAGTTTCGCCTAATATCGATGCGCTAGCGAAGCGATCGATCAATATGGCAAATTGTCTGACGCCTATCGCATCGACTTTGGAGTCCGGGACGACGTTGATGAGTTCTCAGTATCCGCACACGCATGGATTCCGGCAGATGTATCCGAGTGAGGAAACCGTGAAGGCGGCGAAGGCGAGTATTTCTCCGATTGCGGAAATTTTACGAAAAGACGGATACGATACGGCCGCGATTGGGGATTGGTGTGCGGGGTATTATGAAGTGATGCCATTGGGATTTGAGCATATTTCGGTATCGAGTTATGATAATTTCAAAATCTACATGAGTCAGGCGGTGGTGTTGGCGCATTTTGTGATACCGCTCTATTTCGATCATGACATTGGTTATGATATTTTTCCTCAACTGGGATCGTTCGCGCAATTTGTGACGCCTAAAGTAGTGACGAACCGAGTGACTCAGCGCTTGGATCAGGTGGCGAAAACGGGTGAGCCGTTTTTCTGGCATGTATTTTATTCCTGCAACCACCTCCCGTATCGGAATCCTGAGCCTTATTCGAGCATGTTCACCGATCCGCATTATGAAGGTCCTAACAAAAACGGGGTCGCGTTTGATATTGATGAATTCATTGGCGGAACGGATTTGGAAAACAAGTGGAAGGCGCTTCCGGATAAGGAGATCCAGCAGATCCGGGATTTGTATGATGGCTGCACGAGGCAGTTCGATGACAACGTCGGTGATATTTTAAAGGCTCTGGAAAAAAGCGGTCTCGCAGATAACACCATCGTGATCATCACCGCGGATCATGGAGATAATCTATACGAAGAAGGCGTGACTTTAGGTCATGGCCTGACGTTTAACGGCGGGCTTCAGGCGAACCATATTCCTTTGCTTGTGCGACTTCCAAATGCGGAGCCGCGAACCATTCCTGAGCAAGTGCGGCTTATTGATATTTTGCCGACTCTCGCCGATCTATTAGAAGTGGAGAAGCCGTCTAACTGGGAAGGTCAGAGCTTTTCAAAATGGTTAGATGGAAGTGAAACGCCGAAGAGCCGTGCGTTTTATGGTGAAACCGGATTTCCGTTCATCCAGTTCCGAGTGAAAGGCATTGAGCGTCCTAAGCTTCCGCCGATGGACCAGATGACAGGTATTGATGAATCATTTAATTACCAGTTCGTGTTAAAGAAAGAGTATGAACAGCCATTGGTTCAAGCGAAGCAGCGTTGCTTGGCGACCGAGAAATGGAAATTGATCTGCACACCGACCATAGAAGGGGAACGCCACTTTGGGTTGTTTCAAAGGGAGGGGGCGGATTTCAGTTTGGTGGATGTTTCCGCAGAACATCCACAGGTGACCGAAGCGATGCGCGCCGCGCTTGAGCAGTGGATGGATGAGCGGGTGGAAACGCCACTGGATGCAATTTTTCCGCAAGGCGAGTGATTGTTACCAATCCCAAAGGGATTATGTATCCCAGCCCAGGGTTGGCACAACCCTGGGTATGGATGGAAATGATTTTAAAACCCTGGAGGGGTTTTGGAGTGAGAGGTTCGTTTCTAACAACCGAATATATAACCGCCCATTCTGCTCCAGAACGCTTTCAGCGTTCCTGCTCTTTATGATCTGATTCCAGGGGTTGTTCCAACCCCTGGCTGGGATACATAATCCCTTTGGGATTGGAATGCTGGATAGGATTCTATGGGTTGTACCAAACTCTGGCTGGGATGCGTAATCCCGTTGGGATTGGGATGTCGGATCACTTTGCCGGGATACGGGTTCTGGATGACGAGTAGCCCGGGGCTTCTGCGGAAATTTCCCATGCGCCACCAGGTTCCAGATCTTTTTGTGGGGCGAGTTGGAGGGTGCTTTCTAGAGCGCCGCTGGTTTGAGTGCTTCCGTTAGATAAGGCGAGGATGGCTGCGATGAGTTTGTCCGCGTCAGCGGGTTTGAGTGCGACTTGTGGAGGCATGGGAATTTCACCCCAAACACCACCGCCACCGGTTTTCAATTTGTTTTTCAGATGCTCAGAGGCGTCTTTTTGATCGCGGTATTTGAGTGCGACATCGAAATAGGAGGGTCCGATTGATGGGGCGTCGACCTGGTGGCAGGCGAGGCATTGGTTGACTTTGGCGAGTTCGGCAGGGACGGGTTCGAATTGCGGGCCGCCGGAATCGTGGCCAGTTGGCGGGATGTAGCGTGCGCGGACTTTGAGTTGTTTTGGATCGGGATTTGTCTTGGCGCTGACTTTGTATTTCACCGTCTCTCCGAAACCGAGTTTTGCCGGCACCTTCTCAAGCTCAAGAGCGAGGGTTTGTTGTTCCTTCGCGGCTGTTAGAGAAACGCGTGCGACGGTTTTTGCGCCTTTGTCGTCTTCGGCGACGGCACGGATTTCCTCAAAAGTTCCAGATGGGATGACCACGCTGGAGCCGGTGCCGAGCTTGCGTTCGTTGGCACCTTCGGAGAGATACCAAGTGACCGTGAGTTTGCCGCCTTCTGGGTCGGCGGCTTGATTGACCGAGTAGCCCTTCTCGACTCCATCGGTGGGTTTGATGGTGAGGGTGGGAGGTTTGTTTTCGTTGTCGGGAATGAGTCGATAGACGCCACCGTTTTTATTGAAATACCAATCGGAGCCGTATTCGAGCAGAACAAGAGATCCATCCTGATCCATTTCGAGATCCATGGGATGGACGAGTTTTTCGAGCAGGATTTCCATTTTCTCGAACTTCTCGTCGGCGGTGAGTTTAGTTTTAAAAATCTTTCCGCGCATCCAATCGTAGTTGAGCAGGGTCATGTTTTCTTCTTTGGAGAGGACGTTGTATTTTCTATCAGATTCGTAATAAAAAACCGGACCCGCCATGGCATTGCGTCCGCCTTGGCCGATGTTAGGGAACTCCTCGCTTGCTGCGTAGGGATACCAGATGAAAGCGGGTTGGGCGGGCGGCAGAGTTTTCAGCCCGGTGTTGCGCTTGCCGGGGTTTTCAGGAGCGGCGGGATCGGTCATTTTTCCGATGCTGTTGTCGGTGAAATTCCGGATGGGATAGGGTTTGTTGTTGGCGACGAGAAAAGGCCAGCCGTAGTTGCCTGCGGCTTTGGCTTGGTTGACTTCGTCGTGACCGCGTGGGCCTTCTGGTGCGTCTTCGCGTCCGTCTGGACCGACCTCGCCCCAGTAGAGGGTTTTGGTTTTTGGATCGATGGAAATGCGGAATGGATTACGGCAACCCATGACGTAGATTTCCGGGCGAGCCTTGTCCGTGCCTTTGGGGAAAAGATTTCCGGGTGGAATTTCGTAACCCGTTTCAGTGGGTTTGATGCGCAGGACTTTTCCGCGAAGGTCGTTGGTGTTTCCTGCGGTGCGTTGGGCATCCCATGGGTCGCGACCGTCTCTATCGTCAATGGGGGCGTAGCCTTTGCTTTCGAAGGGGTTGGTGTTGTCTCCTGTCGAGAGGTAGAGCAATCCATCGGGTCCGAATTTTAAACTACCACCGTGGTGGCAGACTTTGGGTTCGCGGTTGGTGGGGATTTCGATGAGTTTGAGTTCCGAGGAGAAATCGATTTTGCCATCTTTCAAGGTGAAGCGGGACAGCCGATTCATGATCGCATCCGCCACGCTGTAGTAGAGAAAGATGCGTTGGTTTTTTGCAAAGTTCGGATCGAGAGCGATTCCGTGAAGCGCGTCCTCGCGTCCATACATGTTTTTCGGATTGTCGCTTCTAACCGTTTGAACGGGAATGATGCCGATCTCGAAAATTCCACCCGTGTTGGGGTTGATCCGCAGAACCCGGCCTTCGCGCTCGACGACATAAAAATCACCGTTAGGAGCGATGGCGATTTCCATGGGATCGTTGAGGCCGGTGGCGATGGTTTCCTTGGCGAGAGGTGCGGCGAGGGCGCTTGTTGTGAAAAGTGCCAGCGGGAGGAGAGCGGTGAATTTCATGGATGGGAAAATGGATGAGTTGTGAGTTCAGGATGGAGCGATGTGAACGAAACTGTTTCTGATATTCGGTGGTTAGGCGAACTCATTATGAAAATTCCTTGCTGAATCAATGGGTATCTATTCAGTCTGGGG
The DNA here is from genome assembly GCA_031419275.1 of Akkermansiaceae bacterium. GTDB lineage: Bacteria > Verrucomicrobiota > Verrucomicrobiia > Verrucomicrobiales > Akkermansiaceae > Luteolibacter. The sequence goes on from JANOKJ010000185.1 coordinate 68,691, forward strand.
ATGTGTGAATCCTTGGATAGGTTGTCTTTGGATCATGGAAACAATTACTGTTGAGCTAAACTATGAACATCTTCGAGTTAACCGTCATCGCCTCTCCACTTGCTGGAGCAATAGCAGGCGGGGTGGCTGTTAAAGCTCCGGGCATTGGCTGGCTGATGCTTGGTGTAGCCGTGGGATTGGTAATTGGTCTGGCGTTGTATTTGGTAGCCATTTGCCTCAGTGGTTTTTTTGCTCGTTTTTGCATGGCGGAGAAGTTGAACCCGTTACAGTGGCTCGCCTCCCTGATGGCAGTTTTGTTACCTGCTGCATCCCCATTTGCAGCTTGGGCACTTTCCGTCTTCGTTGTCGCGGGAGTATTTCACCTCTGAAACGAAGGCAAATAAGGACAGATTAATCAAATTTTTAAAAAGCGAATCATGTGGCAAAAAATCAAAGAAATCTTCAGCAGCGAAGAATCTGTGGAGTCTGTTTTCAAAGAGGAGTGGATAGGGATGCTGGAGGAAAATGTTCCGCTGTATTCGTTTTTGCCTGAGGAGCTTCGGCCTCTTTTGCATGAGCGGATTGGCAGTTTTATTTCATCGACACGTTTTGAGGGATGCAACGGGCTTGAACTGACCGAGGAAATGATTCTAACCGTTTCAGCCCAGGCATGTATGCTTGTCCTGCATCGGAAAGGGGAGCCTTATCCGGAATTGCGGAATGTGTATCTTTATCCGAGTTCGTTCAGCTCGGTGATGAAAAAACAGAACGCTCATGGCGTGGTGACGGAGGGAGAAGTTCATCGGTTGGGAGAATCTTGGGAAACCGGCACGGTGATTTTATCGTGGTCGGCCGCCGAGCATGGCGCGCGGAATATTCACGATGCGGAAAATGTGACCTTCCATGAATTTGCTCATCAGTTGGATCACGAAGATGGCGCAACCGATGGAGCTCCGGGGCTTTCGAGTCGCGAGGCATACCGCTCATGGGCACGGGTTTTTCAGGAAAACTATGCGGATTTCCATGAGCTAGTGGAAAGAGGGAAAAAGACTGTGATCGATTCCTACGGAGCAACGAATCCGGCGGAGTTTTTCGCGGTTGTGACGGAAACTTTTTTTGAGAAGCCGAAACAATTGAAGCAGAAGTGGCCGGAGCTTTATGAGGAGATGAGTGGGTATTACGGATTGGATCCGGTAGAGTGGGGGAGGTGAGTTTTATCAATCCCAACGGGATTGGGTATTCCAGCCTAGGGTTGGCACAACCCTAGGTATGGATGGGAATGATTTTAAAACCCTGAAAGGGTTTTGGAGTAGTTTATTATGTTAGATCATGCGAGCATACGAAAACAAGGATGCTCTCAGTTCCAGAACGCTTTCAGCGTTCCTATACTGTGCATCATTATTCCAGGGGTTGTTTCAACCCCTGGCTGGGATGCGGAATCCCGTTGGGATTGGATTGTTGGGGCAGGATACCCCAACAACGGCCTGGGGCTGGAATCCCCAGCTACAAAAGATTTCTTCAGCCCGCAGTTTCCATCAAAACTAACAAATCATCCGAATCCACTTGGATGCCTTTTTTGACGAGGATTTCTTTGATGATGCCGTCGGCTTGGGCGGAGACGGTGGTTAACATTTTCATCGCTTCGAGGGTGATGAGTTTGTCACCGGCTTTCACTTCGGTTCCGGGTGAGACGACGATTTCTGTGATCATGCCGGGTAGCGGAGCGCAGATTTGGTTCGGATCCGACGGGTCTCCTTTTTGGCGGGCTGCGGTGGCGGTGCTAATGAGGGATTTATCGACGACGACGGATTCGCGCGGCATGCCATTGAGCTCGTAGAACAAAGTGCGGCGACCTTCGTTATCCGCCACACCGATGGAGATGAGTTTGATGATGAGGATTTTTCCAGGATCGATTTCGACTTCGATTTCCTCGCCGATCTGCAGGCCGTAGAAGAAGGCTGGGGTGGGGAGTTTGGAGAGGTCGTCGTATCTCGCAAGCGTTGCTTGGAAGTCTTTGTAGACTTGTGGATACATCAGGTGGGAGTAGAGAGCGTCCTGAACTGCGGGGGCTTCGAAGGTTGAGCAGGATTGATCGGTAGGACGGATGAAATTTGCCGCCACGCTTTGTAGGTCGACCGGCTCTGCGAGTTCGCCGGGGCGTTTGGTGGTGATTTTTTGATTGGGGCCGAGAACCACTTTTTGGACATCGGCTGGCCAGCCACCATCGGGTTGGCCGAGGCCGCCGGAGAGCATGTCGATGACGGATTCCGGGAAATCGATGGAGCCGGGTTTGATCTTGGTGACGTCGGACGCTTTGATGCCGCGGGTGACGAGGAACATACACATGTCGCCGACGACTTTGGAGGACGGGGTGACTTTGATGATGTCGCCGAAGAGCTGGTTGACATCGGCGTAGGTGCGGGCGATTTCACGCCAGCGGTGGCCGAGGCCCATGGCGTTGGCTTGTTCGCGGAGGTTGGTGTATTGGCCGCCGGGCATTTCGTGTTCGTAAACTTCGGCGGTGCCGGCGCGCGGTGCGGAGTCGAACGGTTTGTAAAATGTTAGAACATGTTCCCAGTAATCGGAGATGTCGTTGAGCGCATCGAAGTCGAGATCCGGGTCTTGTTCGGAAGAACCGAGGGCGGCGCAAACTGAGTTGAGGTTTGGTTGGGAGGTTGAGCCGGACATGGACGCGATCGCGAGGTCGGCGATATCGACTCCGGCGCGGGAGGCGGCGATGACCGAAGCGGCGTTGAGGCCGGAGGTGTCGTGGGTGTGGAAATGGATGGGTATGCCGATTTCTTGTTTCAGGGCATGGATGAGATTGTAAGCGGCCTGGGGTTTGCAGAGGCCGGCCATGTCCTTGATGCAAAGGATGTGTGCACCCATTTTCTCCACTTCCTTGGCTTTCGCGATGTAGTAGTTGAGATCATACTTCGAGCGGGCTGGGTTGAGGATGTCACCGGAGTAACAGATCGCGGCCTCGCAGATGGATTTTCCATGTTCGCGCACCGCTTCCATGGCGACCTGCATGTTCGGCAGGTAGTTGAGGGAATCGAAGATGCGGAAGATATCCATACCGGAATCGGCGGCGTGCTCGATGAATCCAGCGACGACGTTATCCGGATAATTTGAATAACCGACCGCGTTGGAGCCGCGGAAAAGCATTTGGAAAAGGATGTTAGGAACTTTGGCGCGGAGTTGGCGAAGGCGTTCCCATGGACATTCGTTGAGGAAACGCATCGAGGTATCGAAGGTGGCACCGCCCCACATTTCCAAAGAGAACATCTCGGGTGTTAGATTTGAGTAAGATTCCGCGATATTTAGCATGTCGCGGGTGCGCATGCGGGTGGCGATGAGGGATTGGTGGGCGTCCCGCATCGTGGTGTCGGTGATCAACAGGCGTTTTTGATCGAGTATCCACTGGGAGAATTTTTCGGGACCGAGTTCGCGAAGAAGATGTTTGGTTCCTTGTTCATCGGAACGGCGACCGGAGATCGCCGCTACAGGAACTGGCGCAGGCATGAGGATAGTCGCCGGGCGGTAGTTTTTGGCGGTTGGATTTCCGTTTACGGTGATGTCGGAAAGGTAGGCGAGGGTGCGGGTGGCGCGGTCGCGGCGTTTGCTGAATTTGAAAAGCTCGGTTTTGGTGTCGATGAGTTTTGTATGCGCCTGGCCAGAGCGGAACGTTTCATCGGCGATGATGTTTTCGAGGAAAGGGATGTTGGTTTTCACACCGCGAATCCGGAACTCGCGGAGGGCGCGGTCCATGCGTTGGCAGGCGGTGGTGAAGCTGCGACCCGTGGCGGTGAGTTTCACCAACATCGAATCGTAGTAAGGCGTGATGACCGAGCCGGCATCGCCGGAAGCGGCGTCGAGGCGGATGCCGAAACCTGCGGCGGAGCGATAATTGAGAATACGGCCATAGTCCGGCGCGAAGTTTTTCTCAGGATCCTCCGTGGTGATACGGCACTGGATGGCGAAACCGTTGCAGGGAATTTTATCCTGTTCGGGGATGGCGATTTCATCGCCGAAAAGCGATTCACCCTGTGCGACGAGAATTTGCGAGCGGACGAGATCGATGCCGGTGACGCATTCAGTGACCGTGTGCTCGACCTGGATGCGCGGGTTCATTTCGATGAAGAACCAATCGTTCTGATCCATGTCGTAGAGGAACTCAACCGTGCCGGCGTTGTTGTAACCGATGCCATCGGCGAGTTTCACGGCGGCGTCGCAGAGTTCTTTACGGATGACCGGATCGAGGTGCATCGCGGGTGCGACCTCGACAACTTTTTGGTAACGGCGTTGGACCGAGCAATCGCGCTCGTAGAGGTGAACGACGTTACCGTGTTGGTCGCCGAGGATCTGGACTTCGATGTGTTTGGCGCGTTTGATGTAGCGCTCAAGGAAAACGGCGGGATTGCCAAAAGCGTTCTCGGCTTCCGCGCGAGCCTCGGCGAGCAGGCCGTGGAGTTGGGACGGATTTTCGACGACGCGCATGCCGCGTCCGCCACCACCGAAGGCGGCTTTGATGATGAGGGGGAAACCAATTTTGTGGGCGACCTCCAGAGCTTCATCGGGATCGGTGATGGGTTCCTCGGTACCGGGAAGGGTGGGGACGTTGAACTTGTGGGCGAGCGCGCGGGCGGCGGTTTTGTCACCCATGTTTTCTAACAGTTCTGGAGATGGTCCGATAAACGTGATGCCTTCGCGGGCGCAGGCGCGGGCGAAATTCGGGTTTTCGGAAAGGAAACCGTAACCCGGATGGATCATGGTGACGCCTTTGGATTTCGCGAGTTTGACGATGCCTTCGTAATCCAGGTAAGCACCGACTGGGCCTTTCGATGAATCGAGCTGATATGCTTCGTCTGCTTTAAAGCGATGGATGGAGAATCGATCTTCCTCGGCGAAAATAGAAACCGTGCGGAGGCCGAGTTCGGTGGCGGCACGGAAAATACGGATGGCGATTTCACCACGGTTCGCGGCGAGGAGTTTTCCGGGTTGGGTTGGGTTTGAAGGCATGCAGGGGGATTAGAAACGCTAAGTTTTAAACTTTAAACATCAAAATGAGAGGTGGTGGGAATAGGTCGTATAGGACTTATGGGCCCTATTAGCTGGTTTGCCGGGCAAAGGCCGCAAAGGTAGGGGGAGACTGGAGTGCGGAGGCTTGCCTCCGCCTATAAGGAGGAGCGGAGCTTGCTCCGCCTGGTGGGTGAGGAGCGTGGGAAAAGAACAAGACTACCCGCGACGGAGCGAGCTCCGTCTACCTCATGGCTGGAGCAAGCTCCAGCACTCCGGAGGAACAATACCTCACTTCTCCGCTGGCACGACAATCTCCTCAGGTAGTGGGTATTTCACTTTTTCGGCTAAGCGAATCATTTCAGTTCTTAGCGGGGTGGTGAAAGCGTTGTCTTTGGCTAAGTTGTTGAGTTCGTAAGGATCTTTGGCGAGGTCGTAGGCTTCTGTTAGATCGGGTTGGCCGTGGTAGTAGATGAGTTTTTGGGTTGCGGTGCGGACGCCGACGCAGGTTGGGGTGTCGCCGAGTTCTTTGCGGTAGTATGAGAGGAAGGAGGTGCGCCAATTTGCGGGCTTGTTGCCGGCGGCGAGGTCTTTGAAGCTTGCACCGTGCATACCGGGGTTGGCGGGGAGGCCGGCGAGTTCGAGGAAGGTGGGTGCGAGGTCGATGTTTAAAACCATTTCATCGATTAGGTTACCTTTTGGAAACAAGCGTGGGTAGCGGACGATGAACGGCAGGCGCAGGCCTTCTTCGTAAAGGGCGCGTTTGTCGCCGAGACCGCGTTCGCCGAGGAAATATCCGTTATCGCTGGAGTAGACAATGACTGTGTCTTCGGTGAGCTTGAGTGAGTCGAGGGTATCTAACAGCTTGCCGAGGTTTTCATCGATGCCTTTGATGTGGCGGAGATAATCGAGGTGGATGGAGTTGGCTGAGAGTCCGCGTTCTGTTCCGGCATCTTCTGGAGTGAGGGGTTTGTGATAGATCGCTGCGATGTCGCAGTTGGGGGTGGGTTTGGTGGTTTTGCCTTCATAGAGGTTGCGCAGGCGTTCGGGGAGGTTGTCAGCACCGCGTTTGTTGTGAGGGCTTTTGAAACCGATGACCATGGAGAAGGGTTGGGTTTTATCGGCTTGTTTCATCCAAGAGATGGCGAGGTCGGTGGTGACATCGTCGACCCAACCTTTGGTATCGGTCATCTCGCCATTAATTTCAAAGGGGCAATCCTGGTAGATGCCTTGGTTGATGAAACTGGCGGAGTGTTGGAAGCCTGGGCGTGGGCCTGTTTGATTGCCCATGTGCCATTTACCGAAATAGGCGGTGCGGTAGCCGGCATCGCGAAGGAGGGTGGCGTGGGTGACGGATGTTTCCGGAAACGGGGTGTTATTGCCCATGATGCCGTTGACGTGGGTGTATTGCCCGGTGAGGAAACCGGCGCGTCCGGGCGAGCAGATCGAGTGAGTGATGAAGGCATTGCGCATGCGGACGCCATCGGCGGCCAAGCGATCCATGTTAGGAGTCTCGAACCATGGGTAGCGGGCGTTTTCGCCTTGTTCGCGTTGGACGCTGCCCATGGCATCCCAGCGGTGGTCATCGGCGATGATGAAGATGAAATTGGGTTTCCGCTCAGCGGCTTGGGCTGAAGAGAAGAGCAGGGCGCAGAGCGCGGCGATGAGGAGTGCGGGTTTTAGGGTCATGATAGTATGAGTTTTCTCAAAAAATAGAATCGCGCTAGGTGGCTATGTAGCAGTGAGGAAATGACAAACCTGAAACGGTCAGCGGAGGTTGTTCTTTATCAGGAAGTTCCCTTTTTCTTTAATTCTAACTGTCTTGTCTCCGCCTAAGCCATTGCAGACGTAACCTTCCAATTCACCATCGAAGTTTAATTCGTGCTGGCGAGCGGTAAATCGGAGAGAGCCATCGGATGTGGGGTGGTTGTGTTGGACTACATTTTTCCCCGAAGGAATGGGACCTATCTCTGTCTGAATCCCCGGTCCTAAAATCATAAAACTCTCAATCGGATGTTCGCTGTCGTTGTGAACACGGACAGTATAGCGGGTAGAAATATCGATGACTGAGGATAAGTAAAAGGCAGCCACGGGAAAGTTAGCGATGAGCAAGCCGCCGACCATTAAGGCGCTTAGGGGCGAGGTGCGTGCTGCGCGAGATTCACGTTTCAAATGAAGGATCAGGCAAACTGCGCCGCCAAGAAATGCCACGACACCGATCAGAATCGTCATCAGTCCCACCATCTCTAGCCAATTCCAGCGAGTCAGGCGCCAAGTGAAATAGACAAGGCTTCCAATGATCAGCGGACTGGCACCGAATGCGACGGCAGATTTAAGGAGCCGCGACATTTAGCGATCACCAATTCACATTTACGCCACGAGTATCGATGTGGGTGAAACTGGAGTAGCTGCCGACGCCGCCTTTGAAGAGGCCACGGTCGCGGAGGCTGCGAGCGGCGGTTGCAACTTGGCGGGCGGAGGTGTCAAATCTTACATCCACAGCGACGTTGGCTTGATGCCATGACTGCCTTTTCGCGCCGCTGCAACGGGAGTTGTATAACGGGCAGCGATAGGCGGAAACGATTTCCTTCACGGGAACTTTCATTTCCGATGAAACGCGATCGACTACTTTTAAAGTGTAACCCATGCGCGACCACCATTGGCGTGGGGGAATGCGGTTCCAGACATTACCGCGTTGTTTGGCGTGGGCTGAGATTACGTCTTGGGCACTGATGTTTTTGAGTTTCAGTGAATTGATGTAAGTAACGTAATTATTGAGATTGCGGCCTTCGAGCTTCACCCATTCTTCATCTAAACCGCCGATTTTTTGACTGGGCTTGGATGTGGTGGTGGATGTGGTCTTGGATGTAGGGGTGGTAGTTTTGACTTTAACTACTGGGACATCGCCTTCACCCGATCCGAATAATCCGGCTGAGGCGTTCATGGAACCCGCAAAAAGAGCGGTGGTGGCGAGGCCGAGGGTGCTGATCACTCCGCGTCGGCTGACGAAAGCGGGGGAATCTGGGGTGATGATGGAAGGAGATGAGATAGGCAATTGGGATTGGGACATGAAAAAGTGAGGGAAAGGGGTTAATCTCAGGGGATTGAGCGGAAATTGTGCCAAAAGACTACAGCGGACTGGTGTTTTGTCAAAAATTCGGCGTCAGCAAAGCAGCTCAGGTGATTGCCACAAGCAAAAAAAGCCTGATTTAGCCTAACAGTTGGGAGGGTAAGCTATTTCAAGGGGTTTTAGCCAGCCGGAGGCACGGCCCTCCAGAATCGAGGCGGTGATGGCGGCAAAGAAAAGCAGGAGAATTCCCCAATCGCCAATGATGGAGTAGAGCGACGTGCTGGGTTTGAGGGGCTGAACTTGCCGGATTTCACTCACTTTGAGTCTTCGGGTAGGCGGGGAGCCTCGCCGAGTTGCACGCTTGAAGCCGCAGGTGGCTGCGTGGGTTCCGCGGTTAGTGGAACGGCTTTACGCTTCGGGCGCGAGCATGCTGTGACTAAAAGCACGCAACTCAGCGCAAGAAAGAGATAAGTAAGAAATGTTAAGTGGCAATTCCGCTTCATGGCTGGCTGGTGATTTGATAGCGAAAAAAGACCTTTGGTTGCCCCAGTGTGTTTACGGAGAATGTGTGGCTGTTGCCACTGCCGGTGTCGGTCACGTCTGTCCATGTTGAAAGGTTGTTTGACCACTGAGCGCCGTAAGTGATGCCTGTAACATTGGCGGGAGAGGAAAAAGTGACGCTGTAGGTGTTGCTAGCCAAGGTCGGTTGCGGCAGCGTCGAGGCTTGGGTGGCTAAGGTGGGATTCAAGCCGAAGGCGTATTCCACCGCGTTCTTTATACCGTCGCCATCATGATCTCCGGTTATCCCACCAGTCAGGGCCGGATAGTCCGCCGCCACCCACTCTTCAAAACCCGTGGCGGTTCGTGCGGTTACAATTTTAGGCGCGCCATAGGAAAACCAGCGAGTTCCGACATTCGGCCGGATGCGTAGGTAGTAGGATGTGTTGGCGACCAGTGCTGCGCCGGCTGTTGTGGCATTCAGGGTAAAAGATGTAGCATTACCTGTTAGAGGGGTGGTCGTGGGGTTCACGAGTTCGGTCGCACTGGTCACGGTCACATCGTCAATGAAGAAACCGTAATTTAAGTCTGTTCCCTGATAGTATGACTGACCGTTCAGACGCAGGATGAACCTCACCCGTATGATCTGCCCGGCGTAAGCCGCGAGACTCACGCTGCGGCTAATGAAACTAGAATCCCATAGTCCACTGTTCCCGCCTACGCCATTGCGACTCCAGATGCTTGTCCAGGTGCCGCCGCTATCGGTGGAAATTTCCGCGTGGAGTGTGCTGGTAGTGGTTGCAAAACGTCCGCGGTCGTAAAATTGGAGGTTGCTTGAAGCTGAGGGGATCACATCCCGAGTAATGGTAAAACTTTGGTCGGCGTAATCTGGGAACGCGAGTTGGAATGCTTTAAAGTCGGTGCGTTTCAGGGCAGTTTGCCGTAGCGGATAAGATCCGGTTGTCGTTGCTACAATGTTTGTCGAGGGATCCTCTGCACCCTCGGTCCATCCCGCGGCGCTGGCGGTGGTCACGCGGAGTTGATAGGAGTCGGCTTGGGCAATGCTGTTGAAGTTATAGGTGGCTCCTAACGTGGGCGGATTATTCACTCCAATGATGACGGCGGAGTCTCCCAACACGTTCGGATCGAACAAGGTCACAGTGTAGCTGTAGCTCGTCGGGACACCGGAGCCGCTGATGCCGGCGACCGTCACGGTGTAGGGGGTGTCTGGTCCGGATGAAACAATCCCAGTTGGCTCCCAGACTATTGTGTTGTCAGCGACGTTTGTCGTCGTCTGCGAGATTATAGTCGTTGAAATGTTGGTGACGCCTTGGGTCATCGTCACTGTCGCGGACGCAAAATTTGCTCCGGGATAAGAAAGCGACCAGCGGGCTGGCACCAGACCGAACGGCACGAAGCCCTTATTCGGCCATGCGACGAATTTTGGTGTGGGTGCGGCTTTGAAATTTCCGATGACCCAAATCGCGTTGGCACCATAGTATGGGTTTTCGAAAGGCACATCGCCTGTCGCCATGAACTGAGCCTTTGAATAATGCAGCCAGCGACGGTGGCCGACGACTTCATTGCCACCGCCATCGTCGCGCATGTAGGCATCCACCGAGCCGGGGCCGTAGGTGCCCAGTGCGATGTTGCTGGCATTGGCTGCTTCAGCTGCATTTGCGGTGTAGTAGATCCAATTTACCGGTGGCGTGTGGCTGAGATTACTGTTACGCGCGAACATCAGTGCGGCTTCCTGGCATTTTGCGCTTTTTGTGGCGTCGAAGGTGATGTCCGCCGGTAAGCCCGAAAGCGCCCGGTAGAAATTGATCCTACGCCGCACATCCTCTTTGAATGCGGAGCTCGTTGTTCCAGCTGTTCCACCGGCCACGCTTCCCGTCCATGCCATATTGGCTGCGTAGTTCTCTGATGCGATGAAAGCCGTTTGATAGAACGCTAACACGTCCGTCCGGTTCATAGGATCCACCACGAATCCATCGGCAGCTGCCGGACTCCCCGTTCCCGGCGTCCAAGCCAACAACGAGGATGTCATGGCGGTTAGGACTCCCAACATGGGAATGCTGCCGAAAATACGGGAATGAAATAGGGTGAAATGGAGACGAATCATCCTTAGATTGGGTTTAAAGGAATGCAGGGTTTATGGGTTTTTATATTGAGCGCGATTGAGTTGAAGCAGTCGGCGCAATTTACGGTGGATGCAGTTATCACCGCATTTGTCACACCGTATCATCCATCATGGAGTGATCAATCTCTATTTTAACGGAGATGGGTTTGGATAGGATTCAAGAAAAGCCTGATTTCAGGGATCAAGTGCCTGTTGGGGCTTCGATTTTGAGCGACGGGATTGGCCGATTTGGTTGGAGTCATCCGAAGGTGTTTGATTTGGAAATACACGAGAAATAGCAATCGCGGTGAGGAAAAGCAGGAGAATCCCCCAATCGCCAATGATGGAGTATAGCGAGGTGCTGGGGTTGAGGGGAATGTTGAGTTCGGTGAGGAGGTGGTCGCGGACGAAGGAATTGCCGTTTTTGTTAAGAATGGCTTGGTTTTTGCCGGTTTCGGGATGAATGGTGGAGCCGACCGTGTTGATGGCGGCTGAGACGCCGGTGTTGGCGCAGCGCAGCATGGGGCGGCGGAGTTCGATGGCGCGGAAGCGGGCGTTGGCGAAATGCTGGGCGGCGGCAGGGGAGGTTTTGAACCAGCCATCGTTGGTGAGGTTGACGATGATTTGGGGCGCATTGCGGATGAATTTCCGGGTCAAGCGCGGGACGGTATCTTCGAAACAGACTGAAGGAATGATTTGGATCGTTTGGCCCTTGAGATCAACCTCAAGGGGTTCGAGCGAAGCACCTGCAGTGAACGAGCCGTAGTATTTCTGACCGGATTGTTGTTCGTAGATGTTTTGTAGAAACGGGAAGGTGTCTAAGAGAGGTATAGTTTCGCCGAAAATGACGAGGTGATGTTTACGGAAAGTCTGGATGTCGCCGCTGGGAGTTTCGATGACGATGGAGTTGTAGATCCTAGCGTATTCTTTCTGATAGAGTCCGTCTTCGCGAGCTTCGCCTTCGATTTCGACTGCGCCATAGATGAGTTTGAAATTTCCACCCGATTCGCGGACGCGGGAGATGGTATCGAGGTTTTCGATGTATGATCCGTATTGGCCGTCATCGGTGCTGAGCAGGCGTCCGTTGAGGGCGGTTTCTGGCCAGAGCACCCAATCTGGCGCGTTGAGTTCGATCTCGCCCTCGGCGCTTTTCTGCATGGCTTCTTGCAGGTTTTTCTCATCCTGATCTGCGATGTTTTTGAGTGCTTCGAGGGTTTCCTCCTCGTAGGCCATGTGGACTTGTTGGGTGGACCAGAGGACTTTAGCGCCTTCGTGGGGAATGTTGATTTGCACCAATAAAGTTTTGAGGGCGATGGATGGTTTGGCGTTTTCGAGAGAAATTCTGATGATGCCGTAGCCCAGCAGAACGCCTATGACGACTGCGGTGACGGTGAAATCCCAACGTGGGCATTTTTTGCCATCGGAGGTTGCGCGTTTGAGTCGACGAAAGCATTGAACGATGACAGCTTGGAAAAACACCAGCATGAGAGAAAGCCCAGCGACGCCTAACAGATCGGCTGCCTGGGAGATGGCGAGGGTTTCATGAAACGCAACGCCGAGGCCGTTCCAACCGAATCCGGTTAGCATCCAACCGCGCGCGACTTCAAGACCCGCGAAGATCGCGGCGTGAGTGAAGGCGTTGAACAGACTGCGGGCGGGAGTTTGGGTGACGCCGTTTTTTTGATGCCATGGATTTCCAAGAGAGGCGGCGAAGGCTCCAAAAATTCCCCAGTAGATCGCGAGGTAGCCCGCGAGCACGATAGGCCCGAGCCACGAGACGGTGGAGAGCCATGAGACTTGGATACCGAAGCTAATCGCACCGGCGAGATAGCCGATGATGAAACCTTTTTTCGCGCGGTGTCTACCATCGATGCTCCACAACGCGATCAGCAGTGGGATCATGCAGATCCATGCGAGTAGGGAAAACGAGAAGGGAGGAAATAACGCCGCGACCATCAAGCCGGTGGCGATGATGGCGATGAGGCGAAGAACAAACGCGCGGCGAAACATGGTCAGAGCTTGGCTGGATTTTTCCCAATGCCGAGCAGAAGCAGTGATACACGCCATAATTTTTCAAAAGTGGATTTCCATGGCAGGGCGGGACGCAGGATGGTCCAGCCGTTTTGCTCGGCGAGCTCGGTGAGCGTGGGTTTTGGATTTACCACGGTGGCTTGTTGGCAGATTTCTAACATAGGCAGATCCGCGGTGCTGTCGGTGTAGCCGTGCGAATGGATGAGTTTGCCCTCATGGAAATAGGAAGCCGGCAGTAATTCGCGGAGTCGGGTGACTTTGTTTTCACCTTTGTGATTCACGAGATAGGGAAAGAATGCATCGCTTTCAAAAACCGTTCCGAGTGAGAGATCGAAGCCGAGAAGTTTCCCAACTTCCGCCACATAACACTCCGGGCTGGCGGAGCTGAGGATGGTGAGCTGACCGGCTGCGCGGTGTTGATCTAGGGCGGATTTCAGTTCGGGGTAAATGCTGGGGAGGAGTCGTTTCGCGAAACTCTCAGAGAGCTCGGCGAGTCGGTCCGGCGGCATTTTCCAGAGGAATGAATGGAAAATCCGTTTCAAGTTTTCCGTTCCAAGAACTCCGGCGAAGGGCAGGAATTTCAGGAACAACAGCACGGAAATTCCACGCAGGGGTTCTTCGCGCAGGACGTGATGGCGGAACAGCAACTGGCAATCCCACGCGAGCAAGGTGCCGTCCATATCGAACAGGGCAATGCCTTTTGGGGGAGTTTCCGTTAGATTCATAGGCAAACTTGCTGACAACTTAGGGGCTTTTAGTTCTTAGTTCTTAGTTCTTGGTTGAGCATCGCGCCTTCGCATTGGCGAACTAAGAACTAAGAACTAAGAACTAAGAACTAAGAACTAAGAACTAAGAACTAAGAACTAAGAACACCTTAAAACCGCAGGAACTGCGGTTTTAAGGTTAAACGTAGTGAAGCGCTTTGGCGCGATCGTTGATGGCTGCGTCGTTGTCGATCAGTTCCTGGATCGGGTCCCAGCGGCCAGATACCAGAGCCTCGCGAGCGGATTCTGGCATTTTGACAGCGAAGTCGAGACCGCTTGAAGTGCGGACGCGGAGTGCTTCGACATCGATGGTGATTTCGGTGGTCGGATTGCTTTCGACTGCAGCACGAAGTGCAGCGATGTCATCGGCGGTGGCCATCACGCAAGGCATGGCGAGGGTGGTGGAGTTGCCGTAGAAAATTTCTGCAAACGACTCGGCGATGACTGCGTTGAAGCCGTATTTGCGGAGGGATTGCGGAGCGTGCTCACGTGAGGAACCGCAACCGAAGTTCACACCGGCGATCAGGATTGATGCGTTTTTAAAACGTTCCTCGTTGAGCGGATGATTGGTTTTTTCTCCGGTTTCTGAATCGAAACGGACATCGTAGAACGCGAATTCTCCGAGACCATCGAAGGTGACGCATTTCATGAAACGAGCCGGGATGATGCGGTCGGTATCGATATCTGCGCCGGGGATGAATACTCCGGTTCCGGAAACTTGTTTTACTGGGTCGAGGGCCATGTTTTTTAAACTCTAAATTTTAAATTCTAAATTCCAATCGGATCAGGCGACGGCGGCGGAGGTTTCTGTTAGGTCGAAAAGTTCGCGGGCGTCGGTGATCTCGCCTTTGATCGCAGCTGCTGCGACCATGACGGGTGACATCAGGATGGTGCGACCGGTTGGGGAACCTTGGCGACCTTTGAAGTTTCGGTTAGAAGAGGAAGCACAAAGCTGATCGCCGATGAGTTTATCGGGGTTCATCGCAAGGCACATTGAGCAACCTGCGGCGCGCCACTCGAAGCCGGCTGCGCGGAAAATTTCCGGAAGGCCTTCTTGTTCGCATTGGATCGCGACGATCTGTGAGCCGGGAACAGCGATCGCTTTCACGTTCGCCGCGACCTTGTGACCTTTGATATATTTCGCCACTTCACGGAAATCCGAGATCCGACCGTTGGTGCAGGAACCGAGGAAAGCGACATCGATTTTGATACCTTGGATCGGCATGCCGGCGGGAAGTTTCATGTAGGCGAGTGCTTCTTCGATGCTGGCTTTCTGCTCAGGGGAAGTTGCGGTGAGCGGGTCAGGAATATTTTCCGTGATGGAGATACCTGCGTCAGGAGAAATTCCCCAAGTGACGGTTGGCTCGATGTCCTCGGCAGCGATTTTCACGATGTCGTCGAAATGCGCATCGGCATCCGAAGCGAACGACAACCAGCGAGTAGCGGTTGCTTCGAAATTGTTATTGTCCACGTATGGACGGCCTTGGAGGTAGGCGATGGTTTTCGCATCGGGATTGACGTAACCGCAACGCGCACCACCTTCGATGGACATGTTGCAAACGGTCATGCGTTCTTCCATGGACATACGGTCGAATACATCACCGGCATATTCGTAAGCGTAACCGATGCCGCCGTTTGCACCGAGCAGGCGGATGATATGAAGGATGACGTCTTTCGCGTAAACGCCGGGACGGAGGTTACCGTTGACCTCGATGCGACGGACTTTCATTTCCTGAAGTGCGATGGTCTGGGTGGCGAGAACGTCGCGGACTTGGCTGGTGCCGATGCCGAATGCGATCGCTCCGAAGGCTCCGTGGGTGGCGGTGTGAGAGTCGCCGCAAGCGATGGTGGTGCCGGGTTGAGTGATACCTTGTTCAGGGCCGACCACGTGGACGATGCCTTGTTTGCCGGATTTCAGGTCGAAATAGGTGATGCCGAAATCATCGCAGTTTTTACGGATCGCATCAATCATCTCCGCAGCGAGTGGATCGGCGGGTTGATCTTGGTTTTCGGTGGGGACGATGTGGTCGATGGTCGCGAAGGTGCGCTGGGGAAATTTCACTTTCAACCCGAGGTCTCGGAGCATGCCGAAAGCTTGGGGCGAAGTCACCTCGTGAATGAGGTGGGTGCCGATGAAGAGTTGTGTGCGACCGTCACCTAGAGTGCCGACGCGGTGTGAATCCCAGACTTTTTGAAACAGACTTTTTCCCATGGCTTAAACCGCCGTGATTTGCGGCGGGGCGGGAATGTGGATAGGGGATGGAGAAAACTCAACCCCCAAAATGCGGGTTTATTCAAAGCGCAGTGGAGGACATCGGGAAATCAGTGATTTGCTCGAGCTTGATGTTATAGAGCTTCGCGATTTCCGGGGCGTCTGAGGCGTGGTAGATTTCCTGGTAGTAGATTTCCTTGATGCCGTATGCGCAGAGGGTTTGCATGCACGCGGTGCAAGGCATGGTGGTGGTGGCGACGATTTTGGCTTCGCCGCGTTTGAAGAGGGAGCAGAGGTTGATTTCTGCATGCAGCATGAATTTTTGGCGGCTCTCGCGATCGATCCAGAAATCCTCTGGGGCGTTGAAGCCAGGGGCTAGGCCGTTGTAGGCGGTGGCGATGACGCGATTATCGTGATCTAGAGCTGCAGCGCCAACTTTGCGGTAAGGATCCTCGGAACGCAGGCTGGCGACATGGGCAAGCGCCATGGCGTATTGGGGAATGCTGAGGCGTTTTTCTGACACGCGGGGAGCTTTGGTTTTAGATGGGGAAACATCAACCTAAAATCCGCTGTTCATCATGGGGATTTTGGGCGGAGAGCCGTTGGTAACAAGGAGGGGCTGCATTCTGCTGCCCGACTAACCAGTTTATATTTAAGAAGGGCCGCAGAATGCAGCCCC
>JANOKJ010000186.1:0-4263 GCA_031419275.1 Akkermansiaceae bacterium
TAAGCAGCAAGTGCGAGCTCGTTAGAGTCTGCATTTATTTGTTTTGAACGGCTTTTTTAAGAGGCCAACCGATCAACCTCTACGTGCAGCCAGCGCTTCAAACATCCCGTCGAAACCAGAACGCCCCCATTCGCTTAGCGACAATCAGAGTAATCCAGAATTGAGTTTATTCAATGGAAATTTTGCCGGGGGGAAACTAGGTGATCAAGCTATAGGATTTTTTTAACCACGAATTTCACGAATCTCACAAATGAAGATGATATTTTAAAAGTCAAATCTCTGACTCTGGGTATTTAGTTTTGAAAATTCGTGATATTCGCGAAATTCGTGGTTCAATCTTCATCGAATATCTGTGGTTTCTCCCTAACTTGGTCGCCCTGGGGGAGAAAACACTCATCCACCTCAATCTCAATTTCCCGACTGAAAGTCTCGATGGCGGTTTTACCGACGGAGCGGGTGTCCAGGATGGAGTAACCTCCTACAACGATAGGGCCGATAATCGGTACCCAACGGGAGATCGATTTACTGATGGCTTTCTGGGTCAGATGA
Organism: Akkermansiaceae bacterium; assembly: GCA_031419275.1. GTDB lineage: Bacteria > Verrucomicrobiota > Verrucomicrobiia > Verrucomicrobiales > Akkermansiaceae > Luteolibacter. The sequence goes on from JANOKJ010000186.1 coordinate 550, forward strand.
ATCGTGATGTGTTTGAGGATTTTTTGGATGACCCTCAGACTGCCTTGTTTGAGAATGAGTCTTTCACCGACCCGGATGAGAATGTCACGCGCCAGCATGGCGGCACCATGTCGAAACAGGCAGTAGACCATCATTTGTTGGTTCAACTGAGCGGATTTTCCATAACAGGCGGCGATGTCTGAAACCATTTGCTGTTGGATATCCCATACTTTTTTAAGATCCGGAATGATGGTGAGCAATCCTGCTGGCCCTGGTGCAAGTGCCAATGTGGCAGAAACCGCTCCAGCTTTGATGCCTGCGACACGCACGATGTCGCGCGCGCGTTCTTCAGGCGTATTGCTGATCGTTTCCTTGGATAAGGGAACGCTGGAAACCAGTTTTTCTAACAGGCTCAATATTTTTTGCTGAGCGGATTGTGTGAGAGAATGGTTGATGTCAGGGGTGTCGGACATGATTTGATGCTGACATTACAGCAATAATGTAGGTTTACAGTGATTAAGTTCAACATTTCGATGCGGAGAATGGAATCCAAATTCCGTTAATCTGCGAATCATCTTGAAATTGAATGGTTTCGAAACAGATATGGTAGCGCGATATGTCGCTATTCTCATTTTTAAACCCAGCGAAGGATCACCTGATGGCAGGTGCTGTGAAGCTGTGGTTCAATCAAACCCAGAAACGTTACGGAACTATGACCACCATCCAGATCGATTCCACCGCCAAAACCATCCACATCGAACTTGAGTTGAAAGGAGAGGCGTCGCCAGTGCAGGTGGATGTAAAAAGTTACGAGCTGTCCACCAACGCAGGTGAAACCTTTATCGAACTCGGCGAGATCCATACCTCCCGCGAATGGATCAACCATCTGATTGAAGATTTTCTACCGCAGGAGAAAAAATGTTTCAAAGTCCCGAGTGCGGTCAAAGCGCTGTTGTAATTTCCAAGCTTAGGGCTTCACTTGCTTAGCGACAAAAGGCACACCGCATGCTCGTTCGAGTTTGGATTTAAAATCATCTCGCAACTTTTGAATCAGTTCTGGTGCCAGTTCGCCTTCGATGACAAGACGGATGTAATCAAAATCCTCGTCGTAACGAACAAGAACACCTTGCACTTCGATACGGACTTCCAGCGAATCTTCCAGTTCAGGTAGGACTTTGAAATCCACTCCATCGGGCTGATGGCGACGTTCATAGGCCTCACGATCTTTGGGCTCAACGCCTTTCATCGACTCATGGATCTCGGCCAGTATGTCGGTGCCTTCCAACTCCGGCATTTCAGGCGGTGGTATCGTTCCGTATTTTTTCTGAAACAACCACGTTCCCATTTCAGATAGATCATTCGGCTCGCCGTCTTCGCGTTTAAGTTCATAGACAGTGACAGTCCGATGTGTCAGGCGTTCCCAGCGCCAATCTGCTAGATGCAGTTGCCAATCATCGAAATTTTCAGTTAGAGACGTGTTGTCATCAGTCCAAAATTTACCACGTGTGACGGTGATGGAGCCCTCTTTGACAGTGGCCTGATGATCGTATATCCATCCTGGGCTTTCACCTGTGGATGGCTGATTCTTGATTTCCCAAGTGGTAGGATCGACCACAAGAATTTGAGTTTCTCTGGACTTGCGATTTTCCGGATAGCCGAGATTACCGATCAGGATGATTTTGCCATCCACGAGTGAGGCGGAGTGAAAATCGGTAGGTGGAAAAACATTATCTGGGAAACCAAGAATCTCTATTCGCTCGTCGGGATGTCTAACAATGATGTCGTTATAAATGAAAAAATCGGGATCGTAGTGATCTTCATGTTCTCCGGCGATGAGTAGGACTCGTCCATCGGTTAATGTGGTGGTGCTCTGACCATAGCGCTGAGCTGACCATGCTGGGTTTGTATCTATGGAAGATGGACCACCGAAATGTTGATTAGCCGACCATGAGCTTTCCTCGGATCGGATGAGCCAAGACCAATAGGGATTGCTAAGATCTTCGGCAACACGTTTGCCACGCCTCGCGTCACGCCATTTTTTGAATACTTCCGCCGTGACATCCTCAGGTGGGTTAATGTTTTCGGACATGGTTTTGATTTTTGGATTCGAACGCTTGCAACTGTTCAAAAGTATCAATCCCAAAGTAGTTGTGAGAAGAAATATGACCAAATACCGAGAGATGTGTTTCATGACTGCTTGGAAGTGCTTTTTTACCCAGCGGGGAAATTACTCCAACGAACTGGTTCATGGAAATAGAATAAGTGTCTAGAAATGAGCTTATCCCTTGAGGGATCAAAGATTGTAGCCCGGGGTTAGCTCAGCGACACCCCGGGATTCGCCCGCCCCAAGATGCCGCCCCTGGCAGGGTCGCAGAAGGGTTTGGTGACTTCGTGACTTCCGATTTATGCTTCTGGTTCACCTTTAGGGGCTATCTGCTCAAAAACATACGGGTGGCGCTGGCGCGTTGGTATACCTCACGATCTTCGGGTGCTACACCTGAGCACCTCATTCCACCAACTGCTCGCGGATGGATTGTAATTCCTCGAGTTGTTTTTCTCCGAGTTCAGGATAGGTCATGTTGAGGCTTTTGAAGACGTCGATGATGATCTCGGAAATGATCAACCGAGCGTTTTTCTTGTCATCGGCTGGGACGATATGCCATGGCGCTATTTCTGTGCTAGTGGCAGTGATGCACTCTTCATAGGCATGCATGTATAGATCCCATAGTTTTCTTTCCTCGATATCGGCCTTACTGAATTTCCAGTTTTTATCCGGTTCATCGATGCGGGCGAGAAAGCGGTCGCGTTGTTCGTCTTTGGAGAGATGGAGAAAAAATTTGATGATACGGGTGCCGTTCACGTGGAGGTGGCGCTCCATATCTTTGATGGATTGATATCGATCCTTCCAGACTGTCGTTTCATCCATGAGGGTGGCTGGAAGGCCTTGTTTGGCGAGTAATTCTGGGTGAACCCGAACGATGAGGACTTCCTCGTAGTAGGAGCGGTTGAAAATTCCGATGCGACCGCGTTCCGGCATTCGGCAATTTGTGCGCCACATGAAATCGTGATCTAACTCTTCTGAACTTGGTTGTTTAAAACTGAATACCTGACAGCCCTGTGGATTGATTCCGGACATGACGTGGCGGATGGCCCCGTCTTTGCCGGCGGAGTCCATCGCCTGAAAAATCATCAATACCGCATAGCTATCAGACGCGTAGTGGAGACGTTGTAGTTCGTTGATTTCCTCTACCTGTTTATCGAGTTTCTCGTGATATTCTTTCTTGGACTTGTAAAGCGGCTTCACTTTCGTTGGCCATTTTTCGAGTTCCACGATTTCATCTTCTTTCACACAGAATGTTTTGGTTTTAATTTTCATATCATTGAGGTCTCATTCGGTTTGGAAGAGTGGAGTCGCGGTCATGGATTAGAAAAAGATCATAGTCGTTGATTTTTCTCTTTTGCCGCGATTACTGCTTGGAGCATTTGATCATGTTCGGCCTCGCTGACGCCTTCTGCGAAGAGTTGTGCGCTTTCACTTTCGCCATCTTCATTCTCGTCTTCGCTTGCAGACTCTGGCGCCTGATGTCCGGTCGATCCTAGAACTGGATCCCAGCGCTCGGCTTCAGGAATCGATTCTAGTGATGCCTGTTTGGCATAGAAATCGTCTCCACCCGTCAGTTCACGTAGCGCCTGACCATAGTTCACGTTGGTCATGGGTCGACCATCGATCAGGGC
>JANOKJ010000187.1:0-3703 GCA_031419275.1 Akkermansiaceae bacterium
AAGGCAACGGGCCTTTGCTGTATAGACGGGCCGGCGGTGCCGTCTTCAGCTTCTCGTAATCCAGATCCATCCAGTATTTCCGCTGGCTGTTCCGCGTCGGCTTCTTCTTCAGCAGGTCCTTTTTCTTTTTCAACATGCCGGGGTCTTTGCTCAGTTCGTCGATCTGTTCGAACTGTTTCTTCCACTTGGCGATGCGGACGTCGTCCTCGTGCGGCAGGGCATACACGTGCCCTTCGGTATCGAACTGCGGACGGCCGGCCCGGCCGAAGATCTGGTGCGCCGTGCTGGGGTCGATCAGTTTCTCCTTGCCGAAGGGGCCTTTGACGAGGCTCGTGAGAACAACGGAGCGCGCGGGCAGGTTGATCCCCGCCGCCAGGGTTTCGGTGCAGAGCGCGACCGAGAGTAGCTTCTTCTCGAAGAGGTCTTCGACGACGCGGCGATACTTCGGCAGCAAGCCCGCATGGTGAACGCCGACGCCGCGGCGCAGCATCTGCTTGAGCTTTGGCCCGACGCCGTGCGGCCATTCGAGTTGATCGACTTCCTTGTTGAGCGCCGATTTCTGCGCGGCCGTCATCAGGTCGAGACCCTTCAGTTGCTCGGCCACGTTCCAGCATTCATCGCGGTTGAAGGCGAAGACCAGCGCGGGCGTTTTGCGACTCGATTCATCGCCTTTCGCCATCTCGACGAGGATGTCGTTGAGACGATAAATACGAAGTCCTTCTCCAAGAGCTCGCGCTCCTCAAAGAGTGCGATGGCATCATTTGCGGCCACATCCATACCCCAGAAGATAAAAAAGTTGGCGAGGTACATTACCTCAACTCCGGCGATTGGGTGGAAAGCCTGACCGCAATCGTCGAACACCACGACGGACGTATGGAACTCATCAACTATAAGGATTTCCTGATGGCTGCTGACTTGTGACAAGGCTGTCATGAGCACGATGGGGGTCGTTCAAGCAATTTATTAACAGGGAGAGAGGAGAATCAGGAGAACGAGGAGTTAAATTCTATTGAAAATTCTCCTCTCCTCCCATTCCTCCTCTCTCCCTGTGAGAAAAAGCCCGTCCTAACTGATCAGCCAGCCTTGCGCGTCAGCACCATCACGTTTTCCACATGACGAGTGTGAGGGAAAAGATCAAACGGCTGAACTTCTTCTAACACGTATCCAGCCTCGCGGAGGATTTTATAATCCCGAACCTGGGTCGCAGGATCACAGGAAACATAAACCACACGCTCCGGCCCGAAAGCCACAAGCTGCGCTAAAAATTCCGGCGTGCAGCCCTTCCTTGGTGGATCGATCACCACCACAGTTTCGCTTGCTGGAGTATCGATTTTTCCGAAGATCGCTTCTGCATCCGCTTGTAGGATGCTGACATTATTAAAACCGTTGAGCGCGACGTTGTTTTTTGCCCATTGCGCGCCCGCTTCGTTTACCTCAACCCCCATGACTTTTTCAAAACGCTCTGCAAGACAGAGCCCGAAAAGCCCGGCGCCGCAATAGGCATCGACCAAATATTTTGCTCCTCCCGCCAGCGCTTTTTCGCCAACGTATCCCGTGAATTTCTTCAAGATGAATGGATTGTTTTGGAAAAATTCTCCCGCCACGAAATCAAACTTCACGCCGCCAACTTCCTCACGAGCAATTGCTTTAGGATCGCGCTCAACGCGACCATTCGTCGCTCTCAGTAATATTGTCGCGCCACGTTTGAACTTGCGGCCGTTGGCGCGAATGTCCGCATGCACTTCCGGCAAAGCTTCGTTGATCTCACGCATCGCGATCGGACAATTCACAACATCTAACAATTCATTTCGTCTTCCCACTTTGAGAAACCCGATTTCCGTTACTAAGCCATCGACAGGCTTTTCGAAATGCGGAGTGATTTTCGAGCGATAATTCCAAATCTGTTCGGATGATTCGCAGAAATTCACATCTCTCTCCTCGCCTGCCATGTGTTTGAGCAGTTCACGAATCTGCCGCGTCTTCCACTCCAGCTGCTTGTCGTATGCAAGATGCTGATACTGACAACCGCCACACTCTCCAAACAACCCACAACCCGGCTCCACCCGATCCGGCGATTTCTCCAAAATCTCCACCAAATCTCCCTGCGAGTGGTTTTTATCATTTCGGAAAATCCGCGTCCGCACCAACTCCCCAGGCAAAGCGTATGGCACAAACACCACCCAGCCATCCACCCGCCCCACGCCAGAACCTAGATTCGTCAAAGAATCGATGCGTAAATCAATTTCTTGATGGTAGGTAAAAGGGGTAGGAACAAATTTCTTGGGCGGGCGGTTGTGCATAGGCAACGCACTGCTAAGTGATTTCACCAAGGAAAGGAACCAGAAAGGAACCGCGCCGCCTGTGAAATATCTCTCAACTCCCTCTCATCACGAAAATCGATCCCGATTTTCCACCGCTTGCGCTTTTCAATGGCTTAGCCGTTCGTTCCTTCTGCCTCTCAAACTGCGCCTGATACCTCGCTGCCATTCCTTTCACATAATCTTCACTCCCCAGCGCGATCCCTTCGCTGAAACACTTCATCCGCTTGCGGATTTCCAGCATGGGTAAAAATAGAAAATTCTCCACCTTTGCTTGCGCAGCCTCCACCTGTGTTTGGGTATACCCTTTTCTTCGCGAGTCTTCTGTCACCGTGGCTTCTCCATACAACCATTTCCGATAATACGCATGTGCCTTCGTGCTCCATCCGTCCTGCGCCACTTCTAACACCTTACAAATCCCTCTCCGCGCTCGTTTGCTACCGCCTCCCGCCTCCCCATATCCACTCCACGCATACATCGCCGGATCTTTTACAATCCCTGCCCGCACCGGGTTCAAATCGATGTAGCCCGCCATCGTCTGCAACGCCTCACCCGTTTCCACCAGCACACTTTTAAACCTATCCATCCACAAGGTCCCACGCCGGCTATTCTGCTTGTTATACCAACGGCTAAAGCGCTCCTTGAGTTCTTTGACAAACAAACTCAGGTCACAAAACCGTTGTTGGAAGCGCTCTAACAAAGCCTGCGCCGCATCCTCCTCTTGGCGATTGCGCAACTCAGTGATTTCACTTCGGAATTGAGTAATGAAGGCCTTTGAATACACCAATGAAAGATGCTCAAAAAACCTTTCCTCTCCCTCCTTGCCTTCAAAACGTTTTAGCCAACTTTTCTGCTCAGGCACTTTGAGCAAAATGTGAAAATGGTTATCCATGATCGCGTAAGTCAGGATTTCGACCCCAGAAAACGTCGCCATTCGCCACATCATCCGCCGCAGCGCCTCTTTTTCAATCGAGCCCAGCAAGAACTCGCCATTCACCACCCGCGACATCACGTGGTAACACGCCGCACAATCCGTCATACGCATCCGTTTGCGCCCGGCAAACCCTCTAGCCCGCCGAATCTGCCCCAACCGCCGCCCCGTTTTCATCTCCGCCAACTCCAGCGGAGACCACACCTTTTGATCCTCTGAATCCCTTTGTTTATTTTGTTCCGGCGCATCCATAGCGAAAAGCTACCACCCAAAAAATCACCCGCAAGCTTATTGTATGCCTGGCAGTTTATTGATGGAAACGCTTACCCGAAACACTAACACTTCGGCTGATACGCTTCGGCTACGAAAATCGCGAGGGTAAAAAAGCTCGTATGGTTTTAGTTACAAGCCTCATCGATCATAAGCAATACACTGAAGTAGAACTCACATCCCT
>JANOKJ010000188.1:0-13787 GCA_031419275.1 Akkermansiaceae bacterium
GTTCCAAAATCCACTCTGAAAAGCTCTCGATCCAAGCCATCGGTGGCATGACCCTAGGAGCCGACCCCATTTCACTCGCCATCGGCATGGCCTCCGCCCGCCAGCATCCCGATGAAGCTCTGCAGGTTTTCACGGTCCGCAAGGAACCCAAAGGTCACGGTGCTGGAAAGCAAATCGAAGGCAATTTCGCCACGGGACAGAATGTAATCGTTGTCGATGACGTGATCACCACCGGCGGATCGACGCTCAAAGCCATCGACGCGATTGAGCGTGAAGGCGGCCATGTTAAATTCGCCATCGTCCTAGTCGACCGCGAAGAAGGAGGTCGCGAAGCGATCGAAGCCCGCGGTATCCACGTCATTCCGCTTTTCACTCGGACGACGTTGTTGGGTTGATCACTTTTTCCATTTATCCCAAGGTTTTTTCTCAGCCTTGATGGTTTCTTGGGGAAGTTCGTCGTCGTAGAGCGAGCGGCCAGATCCGTAGTTGTGGAGTAGGGCTGCGATTTCTTTGGCTTCCTCGAGGAGGCCTTTCATGCGCTCTAGGGATAAGCTGGGCTCATTCAGAGCGGCCTTGACTGCTGCATCGCGCTTTTGAAGAACGATCGAAGAAAGCATGCCGAGTGCTTGTACGGCGGATTGTATTCCATCTTGGGCTTTGACTTCGACACTGCTCATTTCTTTGTGAAGCGCTAATTGCTCATTCTTACGCAGGCTCGAGACAAAGGCGTTAACCGCAGCATTCGATTCGGGATCTGGGGAGGCAGCTAAAATTTTCTCTAACAGACCAATACCCTCCACCCATGCTTTCGCTTCGTGGAGAGTTTCGAATTGTTCATTTAGAAAATGTTGTGCGGATGCGGATGTCAGTGCGAGCTGACATAAATATCCAACGGTGCGATCAAGCGGCACGGCTTGAATGATAACTTCCTCGGGTTGATTTGAGTCATTACGATTCGATGTTCGTTCTGCCATCGCTTTGGCTTTTGTCGTAGCAAGGCCAATGTTTTGCCTAAGTGTTGAAGAGCCAACTCCCAGCATCGATGCCACAACATTGATCTGCTGATCACGTGCCGCATGATCGCCCATCACGGCAAGTAATTCGGTGCACTCCCGAGTCATCTCAGTTCTGCCTTCCGCGGTTTCTAATCGACCGCTTTTCTTGCCCGCCTCAATTTTAAATTCGAAGAAATCACGAGCCTCAGCAACTTCTTTGCGGAAACCTTCTACGCCATGCGCTTTAAGAAAAGTATCTGGATCGTCACCAGCTGGTAGAACGACCACTTTCACGGAAAGCCCTTCAGGAGTGAGTTCACGAAACGCCCGTTCGCAGGCTTTCATCCCTGCTAAATCTGCATCAAAACACAAAACGGCGGTTTGCGCATAACGCTTTAGAATGCGCGCATGCTGTGAGGTAAACGCTGTTCCCAAGGGTGCAATCGCGTTTTCAACACCACGTTCATGACAGGAAATTGCATCAATTTGACCTTCACATAAAATGACGGTCTTTTCCTTGAGAATCGCTTTTTTCGCTTTGTCCAAGGCGAACAACACATTCGATTTCTTGAAAATATCTGTCTCGGGTGAGTTGATGTATTTTCCAGATTTCGGGTCATCCTTGAGCTGACGTCCGCTGAAAGCGATGACATCCCCTACCTCATTTCGTATCGGAAACATCAGACGATCTCGAAAACGGACATACAATCCAGCGGCCGGTCTGTTTTCGTCACGCAATGATGTCAGTCCTGAAGCCACGAGATCCTTGCCGTTAAAATTTCGACTCCTTGCCCAATCAAGAAAGGTTTGTGGATTGTCCGGCATCCATCCGATTTCCCACCGTTCTGCCATCTCTTTTCCAAATCCCCTACTCTTCAGATAATCACGCGCGTGCTTACATATGGGATCGGTTTTCAGAAGCTCGTGAAAAAATGCCGATGCCTCACGATGCAAATCTAATAATCGTCCCCGAGATTTCTTCGCGGCTCGCGCCTGTGGATCATCGGGTTCTTCTTCGAGATGTACCCCAGCTTTCGCTGCTAATTTCTTTAAAGCATCCATGAAGACCAAGCCTTCATGATCCATCACGAAACCGATCGCGTTACCGCTCTTTCCGCAGCCAAAGCAATGATAGAACTGCTTACTGGCGCTGACGTTAAACGAGGGAGATTTCTCGTGATGAAAAGGACAGTTCGCTTTGTAACTCGTGCCGGCCCGTTTGAGCGGGATGTAAGAACTGATGAGGTCGACGATATCCGTCGCCGCCAATCCCTGCTCAAACGTTTCTTTGGCAATCAGGCCCACAGTTTAGCTCGCTTTCTCAGCATGTTTACCACGTCCCAATTTCTCCTCGAGAATCGCCCATTGTTCACGACTGACGATGTAACCAACGCAAGTGTCGCGCCCACACAAACATGGATGATCTTCATAACAATCGACATCGAAACCGTAATCAAAAGATAGTTCTTCACCTTCTTTGATGTCTCGTAATGCGTGAATATAAATTCTTTTTCCGGTCATCCATGCCTCGCAATTCGGCTCACAGGAATGATTGATCAATCGCGCGGTATTCCATGGCACATTGCCATCGAGATCGTATTTATCAGTTACATTGAAAATATAAACCGCAGCATCGCCGCTTTGAACGGCGCGTTCATGCTGAAGCGTACCACGCTGAGCACTTTCTTTCTTATTAATCAACTCACCGACATATTCGATGATTCTCTCTTCTGCCGCGATGTCGCGTGTCGCATAAACTCCGCGTCCATGAATGGCCGATCCACGCACTTCACAAAGGTCGCTTTGCGAGCGATTCCAAAGCTTAAGAAACTCCTTATGAAGATCTTTATGACTTATCTTTAGCTTATGTTTTTTATCAGACTTTGACATTCGGTTCGGTTATTTGATCTGTTTTTTTTCAAGAGCAGGAAGCTCCATATTTTCAGGCAAGGTAATAAATAAGCTCCGAAGTTCGCTCACGGTGACAGCAGAACCATCGATGAAAAACCATTCATTGCTACCCTTGTCTGAAATAGCGACCTGAAAGCCTGTGCTTTCGTATTTCAATGGGATTGGATCCCCATCAATTAACATACGAACGCGAGTCACGGTTGGAACGATTACAAGCCACTTGGTGTATCGCATGACTTCCGTTTCCTTGCCGTCGATAATCTGAACTGCCTTTCCTGGATAAACCTCATATGCCGTTGGTTTTCCTTGTGGTTTGAAATCAGTGATGGAAATGCCACGCTTGAGCATTTGTTTGGAGACTTCTTCTAATTGCTTTTCGAGCTTCTCCATACCACCCATCTTCTTTGCCGTGCGCTCTTTCCACTGTGGATACATTCGATCAATTGCAGTTTGATACTTACCAAGCACAACTTCTTTGCCTAGCGCCTCGACTGCGGTGACTGCTGATTTGATGATTTCCTCTGGCACATTTTTAGAATCCAAATCCTGTCCGTGAAGGCCAGTTGCCAAAGCTATAAACAAGAACCAACGTTTCATGGCCATACCCATGCCTATCCCTAAGTCAGCAGTCAATATCCAACCGCGTTTAAATCCCTAAACGTCTCACAAATTCATCCAATAAAGCATTGAGCCGCGCTTCGGGAGCGATCTTCTTTGGAGTATCGAAGCCAATCCATATTGCCGTCGACCCACTTGGCCCCAACCTCATCACCCAGGCATCGCGCTCAGATCCGGTCGCGCCAGTGAACGAACGTGTTCCTGACATATTTTTTAATACGGTTACGGCATCATCTGCAGCTGACTTGGAAAGCGCTGGTTGAGCTTTAGTCTTTGCTTGGTAGATCACGTTTCCATCACTATCCGTAATTTTCCGAATCAAATATGGACGCGGTTTATTGCCTTTGTTTCCAAGTGTTGCCAAGCCCACTGACATCTCCATAGGCGTCGCTGAAACGGCACCTCGAAATAAATCTTCTGTATCAAGAAACGGCCCGGATATTCCACAGCGCTTAGCTAAACGTTGAACTTCTTGCACACCGATTTGCCTTCCCGTTTGGACGGGCTTGCCCGCTAAAACCAGCATCCCGCGCTCTGCTGCCGCAGCTGCAACAAAAGGTTCAAATGCCGATCCTAAGTCACGTTTCGCTTGAGTCCTATCATAAGTTGAATGAGCAAAGTCTCTACCACCGATAAATGCCAATATCTCACCGGATTTGGTTTCCGTCGTCACCGCCGCGTATTGCACGTAATCAGCCTCCGTTCCTATTTCATGCTTTGAATGAATTTTATGCTCCCATCCCTTTTCATTTTCCAAAGCTTTAACCGCAAGATTTAACTCCGCTTCCAATCTTGCCTGCCAACCGATATCTAAGGTCGCATGAATTTTTAAGCCGTTGAGTAAAATATTTTCCTTTTCCATCAATTCCTCCAGCTCCCGCTCAACTGCACGCAAGGCATAAGAACGTTGTGCATCATTCTGATGAGCTTTTTCATTCAAAATAATCTTCATCCCCTTGATCTCATCTGCGCGAACTTGAGTGATTAACCCTGAATTCACCATCCTGGCTAAAGTTTGATCTCGCTGTTCAATAGCCTTATCAAAATTTCTTAGCGGAGAAAAAATATGCGGACCTCGGATGATTCCGGCAATCATGGCGCACTCACCCGGATGCAAATCTGACGTAGGCTTACCAAAATAGGTTTGAGCCGCTTGTTCCACGCCATATGCACCTGAGCCAAAATAGATTCGGTTCAAATAGTTTGTTAGGATCTCATCTTTTGAATATCTCCCTTCAATCCTCAATGAAAGTGCGATCTCAAGTGCTTTTCGATGTAACGATTTCGCACGCATTTCAAAGGTGTTGCGTGCTAACTGCATAGTCAGCGTGGATGCTCCTTGAGTGAAGTTTCTATCCTTAATATTGCGCACGGTTGCTCTCGCTAACCCCCTAACATCAATTCCGCTATGCTCAAAAAAACGAGCATCCTCTCGCGCAATAAGCGCATCAACTAAATCATCCGGTATGTCAGAACGATTAATAATCTTTCGTCCTCCTTTATCCGGCACGTCTAGGGATTTCCCAGAGCGATCGTAAAATATATTCTCCTCGGGTAGTTTACTGATCTTATCGAGATCAAAATCTGACGCCTTCAAATAGTAGTAAAAAGCAAGTCCGAGACTTATGATGAGTAAAGTTACAGATGCCCAAAACATCAAAATCACCGGCGTGTGCAGCCATGAGGGAAGCCATCTTCTCCAAAATTGCGTGTTACTAATAGGGCGCCAAGTCGACATGCTCAAAAAGTCCTCTCAGGAACTCACCACACAATTTCATCCACTCCAACCTCAAACCGATTCAAAAGTCATTATTGAACATCAACCGAATAGCTGAAGTGCCCTAAAATCTGGTGATCAAAAAGACCATTCTCCCATTTCACCGTGTCATAGGCAGGATGATGCACAACCCATGGCGATCCATTTTTACCCTCAGGACCAGGAACGACGATTCCAATATGAATCTCTGCGTTAGGAAGTGCCCATACAACAATATCTCCCACATTATAGTCCTTCTCATCACGACTGGTTTTTAAAACCTGTCCCTTACGACTGAAAAAACGTTGTAAGTTTGGAACCCGACGATGATCGATGTTTTCATCCGGACCCATGGACTGCCATAACTGCGGATAGACCCTAAAATCCTGACTCATGTCCTGATGAATCAATTCCTGTAAATCCAAACCAATTTCGCGGTAACAACGAACCACTAGATCTGCTGACATACCCTTTGACCGAGGAATATCACCGTTTGGATAGAGAATTTCATAATAGGTGGAATCGTAAGAAACTCCACGTGAAGCATATTTTAGAGCCTCTGCTGCTAGATGATCTCCGATTAAATCCGATGTTTTAAGCTCACTAATGAGTAACTGGCTCTGTTCGTCTGTAGGGCCATTTTGAGCTGCAACCAAACTACCAACCCAAGGTTTTGCAAAGAAAATCCCAGCGGCCACGGCGATTGCAACTATCACCCAACCCCCGAAAAAACTAGGTTTTTTTGGCTTTTTAGGACGCGGACCGATGTATTCGATCGTGCTGTAATATCCTGAACGGGAACGTGACATTGGGTGAAAAACTACAAGGATTTAATGCAAAAATCATACCTAAGACCATAAAATTATTGCGATTCTTTAATTATTTTTTCGTAGAATGAGCCATCTCTCAATGGATTCTCGCCATTTGAAGTATTTTATGTTGAATCCAATGGAATGCAGATTTTCACATCAGACCACCCCCTAATTTGGGGTAAACTTGAGCTACCTTTGATGGGCATTACCGAAGATTGGTTCGGGACTACCCTTGAAGAACCCTGCACATTCAGCCTCGCAAAAGACTCTGAATTCCTTTGGTTTATAAGCATTTTCCCTCATACAGCAAATATTCACCCCTCCGCTTCCCCCGGTTTATTCACTCCGGAGCTATGGAAATATGACGTAGCTGAGCTATTTCTAGCAAACCCTAGCACGGGCGAATATTTGGAGTTTAACCTCACCGCAAACGGCGCTTGGTGGGCCTCTAAATTCTCATCCATTCGCAAACCCACCGCACAACAGCCGGATTTCACCTCTCATATCCGCTCTCACCAAGATCTTAGCGACACCCATCACTCCGTGGTAGGCCTCCAAGTCCCCTTAAAATTTTTAAAAAAGGAAATAGACTTTGGCCTCGCTACAGCAGCAAATATAACTGTGATATGTGATTCCCCATCCCATCGCTATCTTAGTGCTTCCAAACTTCCGGGAGCACAGCCAGACTTTCATCAACCCACGAATTTTACAACCGCATCCTTCATTCCTTTATTCTGATTAAGTTACCGTCCGTTTCTGCCATAAACCCATGACACGTTTCGAAATCCAAGACATTGTACGCCAAAATCAAAATGGCGTCACATTTTGTGCCTTGGATAAAAAGACCAATGAAATCGTCTCCCTGCGCCGGTTTTTCCCCTTCGGCCAAGACAACGAAGACGAAGAAGGCGGAGTAGGCCTAGACAAACAAGAAGGCAAAGCCTTTTCCAGTGCCTGTCAGAAACTTTCCAAAGTAGAACATCCTGCACTCCGGAGAACCATCTTTGGCGATACGGACCCCATCGACGGAATGCCATACCTTGTGACGGAATGGGTCGAAGGCGAATCGCTCTCCGATGTCCTTGGGAATAACACCATGGATCCAAAGATGATCATTGGACTGGTTCGCCAAGCTCTTGATGTGTGTTTAATACTTTCTAAGTCTCTCAATAACGAGGCCGTTTGGGTCGATACCAAGTTAGAATCTATCATCGTTAGCAATGCTACGGAAACCCCAAAATTCAACTTCCGAATCTGTCCTTTCAAATGGTTAGGAACCCAATCGCATGTAAAAGATCTAACCGGTATCGTAAGTTTAGTTGAAGCACTGATGGGTTGGAAATCGAAACTCGTCAGCGACCAAGCAGGATTAGGTCTTGGCGGTTGGCTTAAATTGCTGCGTCAAAATCCAGAAATGAAACTCAGCGATGCTATCCAATCGCTGCCTGATCCAGCCTCTAACATAACTCCTGAACCGACAACCACTGCTTCGTATCAACCTGTCCAACAGCCCTTCATTCTTAAAAGCCCTAATCCAACTTTCTTCTCTGGGAAGAATGTATTCATCATGGCTATATCGGCATGCTTAACAGGTGCCTTGATCTTTTTCATCTATAAGCAGAATACTAAAGAGGCAGGCCCCGCTACAATCCCCTTCGAAGAGGACAATACAATAGTTGAGCAGCAGCCCGAAAATAACGAAACCTCACCAAAAATAGAGCCGACCATACCGAAAACAGAGACGATCCCTCCAATAACAGAGACGACCTCTCCAAAAATAAATATGTGGTCTCCTGCTGAAATTACCACTGTTGCTTGGTATGATGCTTCGGACACTGCCACCATTACTGCAACCAATGGATTGGTTTCCCAATGGAATGACATTAGCGGAAATGACAAACATGCCACGCAGTCAATAAACAATCTCAAGCCAAAAACAGGAACACGAACGATCAATCAATTGAACGCTATCGATTTCGATGTCGATAACCTGAGCCGAGAAGAACTGAATATGAACGGCAAAGCGATATTTGCTGTTGTATTGCCAGATGATGGTGGAGACGGAGGGCAGATATTTTCACACAAAACGTCAAACAATCAGCTCAGAATGTATCAGCGCGGTCAAATCAGTTATGCCGCAAGTCCTCCGCGCTATGAGAAATATCGCTCCTGCAATCATTCACTAACCATGAATAAGCCTGGCATTGCAGGCTTTATGTTAAGTAACACTTTGCAGTATTCTGTAAATGGCATGTTCGACGATACCGGAACTACCGAAAATACTTCTGTAGGCGCTGCATTCAACCAGTTTGGCGCGCGTATCGAAAGCAGTGAAGCACTTGATGGCTTGCTAGGTGAAATCATCATCACGGATTCCATTCCAGACACCGATGCTCGCCAGAAAATCGAAGGTTATCTCGCCCACAAGTGGGGGCTTATTGATAATCTTCCTGCAGTTCACCCATATAAATCATCAGCTCCTGTCTCATCTGGATTAAAGAACGCTATTATCAAAAAGCCTCTGATAACAGAGAACGATCCAACGGAAACAAAGACTCCAACGGAAACAAAGGAAACAAAGACCATTGATCCTAAATTAGCATCTTGGTCTCCAGCTGATATTCAAACTACGGCCTGGTTTGATGCGTCAAATGCAACCATCAAGGATGGAACCGTCACCATCGTTAACGCCGGCAGCGATGGTGGTAGTATTAGCGGACCAGCTTCACTCGCAGCCAACGGAATCGGCAATCTTCAAGCGGTTCAATTGAACGGAACTAATCAGTATTTGACTGGCGATTACACTAACACTGATGCGGCATTGACTGTATTCTTTGTCGGCAAGTCATTAAACACGATCCAACAACCATATGCTGGCATAATGTCTATATGGCAGAATAGCCAATCGTTTGACTGGAACAATGCCAGTAGTTCGGTTTTGTTTAGCCAAAATAATACTCTAGCAAACTCCATCTATACACATCGGAATACTGCCATACTTTCATCCGCAACGGGCACACTGACAACTGGATTTCTAGCTATTTCTTCGTTCAATGGTTCAACACACACATTATATCTTAACGGAACTCCTTCCACAGGTGTTGCATCAACAGGCAGCTTCAGTGCTAATAAAGTGATCATTGGAGGACGATGGCGGGATAATGCCATTGCACCACCCTACTGGAATGGAAACTTTGGTGAAACAATCATTTGTAATGCTGATCTAACCACAGCCGACCGCCAGAAAATCGAAGGTTACCTCGCTCATAAGTGGGGGCTTGCAGCTGAACTTCCTGCAGATCACCTATATAAGACATCATCTCCTGCCCCTTCACTCTCAGAAGCAGAAATAAACAACAAATTACCGCCAACAGAGAAGAACACAAAGCAACCAAATACGACTGACCCGAAAAAAACTTCATGGCTTCCATCTGAAATTACTCCTGCTGCATGGTATGATGCGGCTGACACAAATACAATCAAAGTAACTGCTGGAGTAGTCACTGAGTGGCAAGACAAAAGCGGCAATGGAAGACATGCCACGCAGAAAGCAAAAGTGAAACAACCAGCTTATGCACCAACTTCTCTTAATGGATTGAATACTGTTAATTTCGACGGAACAAAAGATTACATGAGCGTGACGGGATCCTTTGCGGTCAGGAATATTTTTGCTGTAGTTAACGCAGAAGAAGCAGGAACCACATTTTCAGGTTACCGCTGGATATTTGGTTCTGTGAACCCACGGATTCCTGCGCTGTTCGGGGCCCAAGATCAGACTAAAATCGCCTCTAATATCACAGAGAGTGGAGTGAACCTTTCCCCCTATACCAATGGTGCAAGCGGTGGCGAGTTCCGTCCAATGGCCACATTCAAAGTGATCAGTTTGAAGGGACCATCCACGTCCGTTTCCAGTAGTGCATGGAATATTGCTAGCGGTGACGCCTTTTGGAAAGGCAAGATCGCCGAGTTGATTATCACTAGCGAATCAATTTCAGACGCTGACAGCCAAAAAATCGAAGGCTACCTCGCTCATAAGTGGGGCCTAGCAGAGAACCTTCCTACTAACCACCCTTATAAATCATCAGCGCCTGGTGACGCTCCTCAAATCCCTGACGTTCTCACTTCCAAAGATTCGGACTTTATTAAGAGGATGAAGGAAGGTGATCCTGTTAAATTCCAAGGCATCGTCCGCTCTGCTAAACTTTCCAGCACTGAAAAAAGCATCTACCTTTCCTTTTCTGATCCTGAAGTGGAATCAGATATTCGTGTGGTGATTCATGCAAATGAAATCGAGGGAATTCCTTTTGATACCAAGGAATTCGCCAAACTCATTAAACAAGAAATTGTCTTCAATGGAACCGTTTACAAAGAAGAATTTAACGATAGGACTCCCTTTGTAAAAATCACTGAAAGGAATCAAATCAAGCTAGCGACAAAGACTCCTGATAAACCGAATGATGCTGAAAATGCGGTCAACAGACCTGTCTTCACACCTGATGAGTCTCAAGCCATTGCAAAATTAGAATCAAATCAACCAGCAGCTGTTAAAGGAATCGTTAAATCAGTTAAAATTAATAAGACCGGAGGCGGTCTATACTTCGCATTTACTGAGCCTTGGGACGGTAAACAAATTCGAGTTGTAACTTACGAAAAAGGATTCGAAAAAGGAGTTCACGACAGTGCTGCATTCAAAAAAATCGAAGAGGAATTGCAAAATCTTGTGGGCAAAACGGTTACTTTCAATGGCGTCGTAAATAGACAAAAAAATAATCATACTTCTCAGTTCGTCTTTTTATCCAAGCGTGAGGATATCGTCGTGGAAGCAGCAACAGATAAGGCTACGAGTGATGCACAAAATAAAAACGACAAGCCTGATATAGCAGATCCTGCAAAAAATACCAAAACAAACACTCGACTCAAACTACAAGGGACATTGAAAGCAGTTAAACTGAATACCACAGATACTGCGATTCTAATACAATTTATCGATCCACATCAACCGGGTCGAATTCGCGCGGTTGCTTACAAGGCTAATTACAAAGACCCATTCGATATCAAAAAATTTGAACCATTCGTCGGCAAAAAAGTTTCAATAGATGGCCCCTTAATCATTGATGCAAATAATGATAAATTTGTAGAGATCACTGACCTCAAGCAAATTACTATCATTGAATAATAAAACAGCACTCACCATTCTGGCGACTGCTGTCTGACTGCTTCATACAAAACGATTGCGATTGCTGTAGATAAATTCAGGCTCCGCGTTCCACCTGGAACCATAGGGATTTTTAAAGCCGCGTCCCCCGCCCCTTTTACCATTTCTTCTGGTAGACCTTTCGTCTCTTTACCAAAGATCAAACAATCGCCCGGCGCGAACTTCGCCTGCCATGGTGATTTTTCAGCCTTTGTGGAAAGCATCCACATCTTCTTTCCCGCCATCGCCACTTCAAATTCCTGGAGAGATTCCCATACATGCAAATCCACATCCTGCCAGTAGTCCAGACCTGTCCGCTTCACATACTTGTCTTCAAGTGAAAATCCCAAAGGTTTCACCAAATGAAGCGACGATCCCGTGGCAAGCGCGAGTCGACCCGCCGCTCCTGCGTTATGCGGAATCTCTGGCTCGACCAATACGATGTTGAACATAGCCGGAAACTAAAAAGTGAGATAGCTCATGTCGATCCAGAAGCCGCTACATCATGGATTAAAAAAGATTTGCTCCATCTTCGCCCAACCCGTTTCGCCACTAAGAGGCAAATGCATAGGCCCACAGATTTCCATCCATTCTTGATTTCTCTGCTCCAACGCCAGCGCGGACATATCTCCATCAAAATCACGCCCCGCATACTCGTAATACCCAAACTCGAACCAGCGGTCGTCAATTTGGTGCAAAAATATCGAGTAGTTCCTCAGATGATATTTCACCAACAAATCACGCACACCGGGATATCCCTCCGCATGTAGCTTACGATAAGCCGTGATGCATTCGGGTCGAATCTCAATGACCAACCCCACTCTCCTGAGCAGCTGGATATTCGCTTTATCAGGAATGAGCGGGGTGTTGTAGCTATCCATGAAATCGTCAGATTTTTACTGCCTCATGTAGACGTGATAGCCGCAATGGAAGTCTTTCGTGATTTCAACAACATCATCACTCGTAGGTGCTACGTTGAAACCGCCGCGTTCGATGATTAAGAAATCACGACCACCTACGCTCCGGACTTCCATCTTGAGAGCTTGATTGTCTTCATTGCCAATCAGCATGTCACCCGACCAGAAATAGCCTTTGAAGTATCCAGAATTTCCGACCACTCCATTGTCGGCAATTTTGATGACATCTTTTGGCTTATCAATTTTCGCAGGTGCCTTGGCGACGAAGGCATTGATCTTAGCATCGATTTCACCCGGATTATTTGGTGCAGGATAAATAGCCCATGCCCAAGTTCCTTCGAGAGCTTTATTCGGCACGAATGTGCCGCTATAGGTATACATATCGGCATCTTTTCCGCTGATGTAGGATTTAAGAGTGGTTTTGGGGATTTTCTTAACAAAATCCAACCCACCTGGAAGTTCTTGAACGATGCTTCCAATACGAGATTTCACAACTTTGCCACCACCGCCAAGAACAGCACCTGTGTTGGGCTCTTTCAATACCGATGGCATGCTGACATATGTCTTTTTGAGAATTTCATCTGCAAAGGTTTTCACCTCTGGGCTGGCTGTCTTCATCGAGTCTGCAATGGCTTTGGTGGATCTTGAAGATGCCGAATCCACGCGGAAAGAAGCGGCTTGTTTCACGATCGCTGGTAAGACGATTTTGTAATGATCCGGTTCTGTGCAAATTTTAGCCAGCGTGCACGCAGCAGCCGTTTGAATCCAAGTGCACTTGTATTCCATAAGCTTCAGTAAACGTTCACGATGCGGAGCGATGAGGCTCTTATCGCCTCGACCCAACGCTTCGATCGCGTGCAACACAACCCACCAAGATTCATTCGGATCGTTGAGCATTTTGACAACCTGCTCATTCATTTCAGGAGTCACTTTATCGAGTGCCAATGGCGATCCCTTGAACATTCCTGTTAGAGCAAGCAGGCCCGCCTGACGGAGACGTGCATCAGAGGATTTCAAAAGTGGTAAAATCATTTCGACTTTGCCGCGTTTCACCACCTGATCCATCGCCATACTGCGTAAATCGTATTCAGGATGATAAATGTATTTCAGAATCGTTTCATCGGTACAAGTCGGACTCGTTAGAGCGGCAATCACAGAAACGGAGCAATCTTTGCCAACCGATTCGTTCATGAGGTGTTCCATGGTTATAGAACCTCCTGGAATGGGTTCGATGGAGTGGAATATATCATCCGTCGCATTTCCCCATGGTCGTTTGATTGGCACTGTCTTCGCCCACTTGCTGCGGGGCGCACCGAAGAGCTGAAGATGTTTGCGAGGAAGCGTGTAGGTCAGCGCAAAGAAAGTTCCCCAATCCATGTTTTCTTCGGTAGCGGATCTGTCATAGCGGTCATCCATGCCAGCGATGCCGATACTGCCGTCGAAGCGACGTGACAGATCCATCACCCAACGACGCGTGTCCATGTATGAACGATACGCAACCGGACGTTTTTCGCGCACTTGATTCATCGCGGTGTGGTGCCAGATCTCGCCCATCCCCCCACCGGTGTGTGCGGCGTGGAACCA
>JANOKJ010000189.1:0-4429 GCA_031419275.1 Akkermansiaceae bacterium
CTCGTGAGTTTGAGGCCGACTATAAGCAGGTTCAGCGCGCCGACCGCAGATGCCGCCAAGGGCGATCTCCATTTGAGGCCGAGTACCCAGCGAGGGGTCATGCGTGGTGGAGCAATACGGCACGTCGCTTTTGATGAAACGCACATAGCGCCACTTGGTATCCTTCATGGTGATGTGATCGGGGCGGTAAATGCGCATCATTTGTCGTGTCCAGGCAAGATCTTCATTGGTGTATTCGGAATCCGTGATGAAGCGGCATTCCCAAGTGTTCATGTCTTTGAAATCTGGATCTAGTTCGCCATCGAGAAAGGCTTTTTCGTAATGCAGATAGCGAGGAACTTGTGCAACACTGGTTTGGGTATTAAAAACAATGCCGTATACCCCTCCCTTTTTCTTGTCTATCTGCGGGACTGCAGGAACCTCTGCGCCCGCCTCGGCCTCAGCATCGCGCTCCACAACTTTTGTCTCTTCCTGGAGCCACGGCATGTGAATACTCGTTCCGAGAGCTAGGCGTTGGAAAATGCTGCCTACTTCGCGAGCGCGCTCACTGGCTTTGAGAATGGCCTCATAAACCTGCATTGCCTCGCCGTATTCGCCACCGTTGGCACCACCTGCTTCGAGGATTTGGCGCATCAAGGGCTCGTCCGCGAAAAGCTTTTCTAACAATTTCTCCTCAGCAGCCCCCTGCTGCGCGAACTCCGCCAAGCCACGCGGTGTGCCGTGGTTAAGAATAGCGATCCGCATCAACTTCGCATCAAGCGCGTCTGATGAAAGCAAGGGTTTGAGGTCGGTGAGCAACGGTGCGGCAGCTTCCATCGCCTCGGTCTGGGTTTTTTCCTTCAATTCCTCCAAGGCTTTCTGTTCGGGAGCAGAGGCATCTTCTTTCGCATTAGGTATAGCGTTCCATTTGGCGCGGATTTCGAGGAAGCGGGCCTTCTTGGCATCGTTGACTGGAGGCAGGGCGGCAATGACCTCAGCGCGGAGCTTCTCAAGTTGCTTCGTGTAGGTTTCCATTAACTCTTTACCACGTGCCGTCAGTGGAACTCCTATTACTTCCTTCGCAGCTTGGGAACTAACGGCGGATACTAGGAGCATCGCGATGATGAGATAAACTGAATGTTTCATAGATTACAGATGGGTTCGAGAAGTCTACGCTGCGGAGCTAGCTCCTATTTCAATATAAGACTATTGTTGATAGATAGGAATGTAGCGATGAGGCGTGCCGAGAATGATAATGGCCATTGGCGTCTTGTGGGGATAAATCTCTGCTTTTTCCGCAGTGCCTTCGTTCCACGAGCCGTCGGGTTTCTGGAGGGTGATCAGGACATCCCTGATTTGGGGATACCATTTCGCGTAATGTTCGTCCCCTGCCTGCACCATGGCCTGCATGGCGTAGTAGTGGGCGTAGTGGAATTCACCGATTTCCTTGCGGTTGAAAACCTTCGGGCTGTTCTCCAGGTAAGTGATAGCAGCCTTCACCCACTGCTCATCGCGCATACCGCAAAGCTGTGCCGCATAGGCACCGCCGCCAGTGCAAGCAAGAGTACCACCGCTATTCCCTTGATAGCCAAAGCCACCGCTTTTTTCATTCCAGACCTGATCGCGAAGGTAACCCACCACGCGGTCGATGGTCTCGGTTGGCACTAGAATTCCGGCCTGACGAGCAGAAGCAAGGGAAACGAACACCATGGCGGTGACTGATGTGTCCTGGCCTGCATCGGGGCGAGCGGTGTAACGCCAACCACCGAGAGGACTTTGGGCGCGAAGGATTACTTGGACGGCACGCTCAAGGATGGTTTGAATCTTTTTATTATCCTCAATGTTGTTGGTCATGCCCCATATTTCCGACATGGCGAGTGTGAACAATCCGTGCTCATACATGCCACCGACAACACCGGTGGCGGAATCCTCACCCTTCTTGATCAAGAAGTTCTTGGCCCGGTCAAGTGCGGCGCCATGCCGGCCGAAGCCAGGGAAATACCCCTTTACCATGAAGGCCATCAGGCCGAGCGAGGTACCCGCAATCTCATAATTTCCGTCTGCGGAACTCCATGAACCATCGGGCTTCTGGGTGTTGATGAGATACTGAAGTCCTTTCTCAATCGCAAGATCCGCTGCTTCGGTGAGCTCCGGTGATCCTTGTTTCTCGCCTTCCTGTTTTTCCGTAGCAACCGGAGATATTGGAACGGCTGGATCATTCTTTGGAGCATCCTGCCCTTGGACGGAGGGAGAAAGCAACAAGGCGAAGGCAGCGCCGAGGCTGAACATCGCATGAATACGGATTTGGCTTTTCATGGTTTTCATTTCGCGACCCTTTCGTAATAGTTTTTAAGCGTAGCCCGGTATTCGAGTGGGAGCTCGCGGGCGAAATTCTGGTTCAGAGAGGCCCGATTCCGGGTGCCAAGGATTTCCCATTCCGACTTCTGGTCCTTGGGAGCCTCACCGCTCACAAAGTCCGAGACGAAACTAACAGTGTCCGATACCGAAAGGTCGGTGCTTTCCGCCTCGGTGATGACGGGATCGCTGGATGCTGAGGCCGGCGGTATGGCCGTGTTGAGAATCAGTGCCTGCTCGATGATGAAGTGACGCAGAGTCTGATCGGCGGAGAGTTGTCCCATGCTCGCCCCCCCCTTGCGGGAGGCAGTAAGTTCATTGCCGATGGCGGCCAGTTGGCCTTGTGCAGTGACAAGCAGCGGGTGTTGAGCGGACTCCCCTTCGTTGGCCTTAGCAACAGCTTCGGCAAGCTTCGCCTGCGCGGAAGCAAGAGCGGGAAGTCCTTTGTCCTCGCTGCCCTGCGTCTGACGAAGGAGTCGGCGATGTTTACTAGCAAGGTCGAGCACCGCGATCAGGCGATGAAGCTCTGGTGGAGAAGCTTTAGTCACCTCGATGCTCGGTAGACCGTTGAGCATGGAAATGATCACACCGAGCTGACCGGAAACAGCATTCATCGACTTCTCGGCAGTCAGCATCGCATCCGTGGCGGGTTGACCAGACTCAAGCAACCGAACCGCGTCCTGCATTTGCTTGGCAGGAACCTCGAAGTCGAGCGTGAGACCGAAGTCGACAAATTTTTCCTTGGTCTTTTCGTCGAGTTTCTCGAAGTCCACATGGCCGGCTACCTCCTTCAAAATGAGGCCGCTTTTGGTCGCATCTGCGGTCAGAGTCTTCTGGATGGCAAGAGCTTCTTTGGGTTCCGTGTTTTCGCGCAGTTCGCGCTGACGGAAAGCAAACATGGAAACATTTGATTGAGCTTCCTGTAGATACTCGACGATCTCGGTCACGTATCCGGTCTGTGCCGCCACATCCGTGACAAGGCTCTGCACCTTAGCCAGCGAACCAACGGCGATCTCCTGGATACTGGCAGCGTCCTCACCGTCACCATCCTCCATCGCTTTGAGGGCATCCTCCACATCCGAACCCGCAAAGACAAGGGGCGTGCCGACATCGAGACGGGCCGCCACCAGATCAAGTGAAGGGGCTATGTCCGTGAGGCATTTAAGAAGGTTCTGTTGCGGCAAGAGCAAGGGCGGCATCGACTTTTTGTCGGCTACCTTGGTCGCTTTGATAAGATCGTTTTGACCACCGACGATGTCTGACATTCCCGCGGCGGCCTTACTGACGGATCCCTCAAAACCGATGAGCTGCTGCTGCTGGTTGAGTTGCGTGAGCTGTGCTTCCGCCATGACTCGTGCCTCCGCGAGTGCGTCACTGGCCAGTTCCTGATGTGTAATGGCGTCTTTGGTTTGCTTTGCACGCAGGGCAACAACGGCCAGCTTAACATCATTCTCAGCCGCCCTGATGCGACCTAACAGTGGCAGGAGTTCTTTGGCAAGTCCGGATTCCCCACCGGTAAGTTCCTTATGAAAATCCGCCAGTTCCTGAGCGATGGACTGTTGTTCGTCGGCAAAGCCTTCCACATCCTTTTTGCTGCGGACTGCTTTCTCCATTCGCTCAAGCAGGTCGAGTTGCTCGTTTTCAAGTTTCGTCAAAACCCCAACACGGTTGGTAGCATCAGAGACGAGTGCGGATGTACCCAAGGTTTTTTGGGCGAGTTCCTCCGACCAGCGGACGACGAAGGTGTCGAGTTTCTTCAGGGCATCGATCGCCTCGCGCTGACGGCTTAATGCGTCTTCCTTGGCGCCGGCTTTAAGGTGACCGATGGCCTGGGTCATGTCAGCCTCGATGCGGAGCCGCATTTCGTCTGTCGGCGGTGCGGGTGGCATTGTTAGATCGGAGAGGCGTGTCCGCAGGGCAGGAATAGACGGAAGCGAAGCGAGAACCAGACTGCCGCGTAGTGCGGCCTGGCGATTTGCCAATTCCGTCGCAAACTTAGTGGAATCCGTCTCATCTTTGCAGGCGGCCATAATAGCCTCCTGCTCGGAGATCATAGAACTGAGCTTATCGCGCAGACCGCGGATCGCGGCATACT
>JANOKJ010000190.1:0-5445 GCA_031419275.1 Akkermansiaceae bacterium
CTCAGCGGCCGCACGCGCAGTTGCACCTGCCACAAAGAGCTTAATTAGATCTCCTTGTTTGTATGGTGATAATCGACTTTTTCTTTGATACATGGACTGGGCTAGTTTAGTGATTTTAGATCACTTAGCTAGTACAGCCCCCTGTTTTAATTACCATGAACAGAATCACTCCTAGAATAATTGGTATAATAATGAACAAGGGAAAAAGTAGGGTAGCTAGAATTCCGAATATGATGAACACGATGAGAAACGCCTTCGCGCATCCCTGTGTTTTGAGTGTGGTTTCCCAACCGGTTGTGAGGTTTTTACATACTATGGCAGAAAACTTCCCCGGGGTTGGAGCACCCACCAACCTCAAGTGATCTCCATCAGCAATCATCGCGGGATAGTTTGTCGTAAGCATGACTCGCTCTCCACTTAAGACGAAAATGGAAATATGTGATGTTCTGGATTCCGTATCTCCACCTCCACTGACGTGGTTTGTTCGATCAAGCCCTGAGATGACTCCTTCTATGACTGTGAAATTCATGTGATTGAATTTTTTTAAAACCTATATCAAATGCCAATCATCTAACAATGAATAATACACTGTTTCAGCGTTGAATGTTAAAATACAATTACACACTGAAATGAATCATCGCGCGGAACCCCAGCATGATCAGTAAAATTAACCATCCAAAAAATCGGACGGCGGTATCTGCGTTGCTTGCGTTGAGCCAGCCACCGCTGTCCTTGATGGCCCAGGATGAGAGTTGTTCGGCGAACCAAATCATGGCCAAGGGAAAAATAAATGAGGCGAAGAAACGAGCTGATCGAATACCATTTATATCGGATAGTGATATTCCGAGTCCTATCATCGCAAGAATCAAAGAACCCCAGCGATGAAGGCTGAGATATTTGGATGTTTTGTATTCTCCTTCTGTATTCATCTGGTTGAGAGACTTTATTACTCGATGAAACTAACTTGTCGGCTTTGTGGTCCAACCAAATTTTCCTCGTCCAGTGTGCGACCACTCATGGCGTACCGGAATCCATTTCTCGTCGTGCTTCCGTTCAAGGTAGATACGATTGATGGAAGAATAGGTGCTATTGCACTTGCAACTTGGATCGTAGAGCGTGACCCGGACTTCGTTTTCTGATATTTTTTTCATCCGTATCTTGATCCTCTCAGGTGTCTCAGAATGGTAATCCGACTTAAAGTAAAGGTAGCGCGCAGCACATTCTTTCGGATCGGTTTCACCAGCGCTTTGAAGCTTCCACACGTAGGCCATCGCCGGAGGCTTCATTTTGGCTTGGGCATAGGAAAGCGGAACAGTGAGTTTTAAAATCACAAAGCCAACAGCCAGTAAGATGGCGAGAATAAACGCCCATGTTATTTTTCGTTTCATTGATCTAGGCCTTTTATTAGCCTTTTTTTCCGAAGGAAAACCATGATTTTTTCTTTGGCACGACACTAACTCGTGACGGATTGAGTATCTCCGTAACCCTGTGATTGTCGAAACCATCGAAAAGAGCGTTAGCCCCGTGCTTTAGTTTCAAATCCATCTCATCAACGTGCAGTGGAATGATAGCGTGAAAATGAATGGTTTTTTTTTCATCGATCTCTAATTGATGGAATTCAGGCGCAATCGTGACTGGTGGAAGCAGGATCACACCGCTCATCTCTGTATTACTTGCGAATGGTTCAGCCGGATCACCATTCGGGATAGTATGCATAGCCCAAAGCCATGTCTGATATTCGTGGGGAAATTTTGAGAGAAATTTTAGCATACGAATCGGCCAGTAATTCTCTTCGTCCTTCCAAGATTCCTGGCTCATTTTCCAATTTGGCGGTAGGCAGATGAGCAATTCTGAAAATTTTAATTCCGGATAATTCTCAGGAGCTTTCATAGCAATGTCGCTCATCCCAGAAGTCACGAGCGTGTAGAAAGGACGCTCATTCGTTGGTTCGACAATGTGCACATCGATATGAACTAAATCTGATATGATTTCATGGAAGACGGTTGCGATCTTACCTACATATCGCTCGATGTGATCACTGATCTTTTCGATGTTCTCGGAGTCACCCATAGCGAATTCAAATTCACGTTCGCGTTTTTCATGTCTGTGAATGGGCGCTCCGGATTCTGATGTTTCCATGTGTTTGATTGGTTAGTAATAAGTTATCATTTTTTTTTCTGAGATTATAAGTTATTTTTGCTTCTGTTCATAAACTAGTTTCTCTCCCTCCCAGATTTTCAGAATTGAGAAAGATGAACTTACTTCCTTTTCCTTGGGTTCTTCGGTTTTAATCAGGCATTTGTAATCGATTGTCGGATCGAGTTTGACGGGCGGGCCAGAGCCTAGCATCACTCCCCAAATGGTGTGGTAACGAATATCCTTAAGTGAAAATGCAATCATGTGGTACATTTGAGAAAAGGTATTTCCATCCTGATCGACCACTATTGTGCATCCAAGTTCGTCAAAATAAATTTGTGGTCTCAATGTAATCAAAAGTGTCCCGTCTGGGTTTTCTTTAAGCAAAGTGACTGGACTATCCTTTTTTTCGAAAAGCGGTATTGAAGGCGGTTTAGCTTTTGGATCTGAGGCTGGCTCTTCAGCCCAGCAGAGGGAGAGAAAACACGCGAAGACGATCGAGACTGCCAGTTTCATAGATTTGTGACGACGATAGCTTGAAAATGCCGCCTTTAGAAAGAACGATTTTATGATGCGAGCGAGGAAAGGAACCGCGATTTCCAATCGCGACTGCAATCGTTTTATATGCGCGAGATATGTTTAGCCGGGTAACGCCCCTTCAGGGCTCGTAATCTGGGTGGATGTTTCAACCCAGGGCGTTGCCCTGGGCTATCGAATTTCGCCCCGTTGGGGCTGAAGAATTATCTAACAATATAAAATTTCATGAAGAGGCAGCGATTTTACAATCGCGGTTCCTTTCCAGGGACCGATGGATAAACGATGATGCGTGCCTCTGGATTATTCACGATGTAGGCATACGCCCAGCCGAGGAGGACGGAGAGTTTATTGCGGAAGCCGATGAGGAAGAGGATGTGAATAAGTAACCACGCGATCCATGCGAAGAATCCATTCATGGTGAACTTGCCAGCTTTCATTACCGCAGCATTTTTTCCGATGATCGCCATCATGCCTTTGTCGGTATAGCGGAATTTCGGGCGTAGGGAATGTTTGCTATCGGCGAAGCGAGTGCCTTCGAGTCGGAGTTCTTCTTTGAGAACTTTAGCGATGTGATCGCCCATCTGCGTGGCGGCAGGCGCGACGCCCGGCACGAATTTTTCATCGCGATCCCGCATGTTTGTTAGATCGCCGGCGACGAAAATATCCGGATGGCCAGGAACGGAGAGATCAAGGTTGGGCGTGACACGGCCACCGCGATCCATCTCCACGCCGAGATCTTTCGTAAGTGGATTCGCAGCAATGCCCGCTGCCCATACAATCGCTTCCGCTTCAAGAAACGTGCCGTCTTGCAAAAGCAGTTTGCCTTTTTGCACATCCGTCACGCGGGTTTGATTGCGGATCTCGACCCCGAGGTCGGTGAGTCGCTGCTTGGCGTAAACCGATTGATGTGGCGCGAAATGCTCGAGAATGGTGGGGGAGTTTTCGATGAGGATGACGCGAAGCTTGCTGGTATCGATTCTCCGGAAATTCGATTTCAAGGAACGGTGAATCAGATCGACGCAAGCACCGGCGAGCTCAACTCCGGTTGGACCACCGCCAACGATGGCGATGGTCATCAGGCGTTTCCGCTCGGCTTCGTCTTTGGTCAGCTCGGCGCGCTCAAGGTTGGATAAAATTTTGCGGCGGATGTTTTGCGCATCGGCCAAGGATTTCAGGCCGAGTGAGTGTTCTTCCCACTGATCGTTTCCGAAGTAACCCGTCCTCGCACCCGCGGCGAGCACGAGGTAATCGAACTGAAACACCTCGCCAGATTTCCCAGTCAGGCATTTTTCCTTGGGGGAAATGGAAACGACCTCATCCATCAGCACCGTGACGTTTTTCGCATCGTGAAGGATTTGGCGGATCGAGCGCGCGATGTCTGGCGCGGCAAGCGATGCGGTGGCTACCTGATATAGCAGCGGTTGGAACAGGTGATGGTTGGTGCGATCCAGTAGGATCACTTCGAAGCGCTTGTCATTCGCGAGCTTACGCGCGCATTCGAGTCCAGCGAATCCGCCGCCGATGATGATGACTTTTCGCGGAGGTGCTTGTTTGCTCATGCGGGTAGCCTGCCATGCTTTTCCGGTAAGGGCAAACGGAGCTTGTGAAAATTTTCACAAGCTCCTGTGGGCTTGGTTTCAAGTCTCAAACTGATGCTTCCGTCTCGTAGGCGCGCCACACAATACGCAAGTATCTCGGCGCGAGCTTGTGGCTCTGCCGCAGGACGGACAACTAATGGGTTGAGTTTTGATTTTTCCGTCGATCCGCCCATCTCGCGCATCGATTTCCAAAATTTTCGTTTCAAGTTCCGTTTCAGTGAACGCGGAACGATTTTTTAGAATCTCCCACATCGCCTGACAGGCAAGCGAGAGTCGTTCGACGTGTTGCTGGAGATTTTCGATATCGTTCGCATGGCGGTCCGTTTTGGACTTGGCGTCGCTTGCGGTGCGCTCGGCACTGTTGATTTGCTGTTGTTGGAATAGATCCCAGATCATGGTTTTAAATTTGATGAACATGAAGATCTACACAACCACAAGGCGAAGTGTCGAGAGAGAAGCGAAAGGGGGATCTTTCGTCGGAGGCTCTGGACTGCTGCGGTGATCCGCAGCTCTGAGGGTGGATGTTGAATGAACGGGAATTTCTGGTAGTCATCCATCGCTCCGATAATCGATCCTCACCTTGAGAGCTGGGAATGATCCCAGTAGTCCAAAGCCTGCGGCGGAAATCGAAACGATCCTTGCATGGCGCGCCATGTGCTGCTTGGTTTCCACTTATGAATTTTCATCTGCTTGGAAAACTATCTCGGATCACCATTCTTGGTCTCGCTACTTTCAGTCTAGCATCGGCATTCGAGGTCAAACCTTTGAGTAAAGAGTTGGCGGAGGAATATCAGCTTGATCCGGCGTTTTATAAAAAAGGCACGATGGTGCAGGATATTTTGATTGCGACTTCGGAAAAGGTTCCGGACGTCACGCATCTTGAGGCGGCGTATTTGTTCGATCAGATGATGAAGGAGCTCAAGCCCGCGATCGCGCAGCGGATCCGTGATAACAAAGTGCTGTGCATTTTGGTCGGACACAAGGAACTCACCTCGGATCTTCCTCAATACAAGTCGGATTTGAAAGGCAAGGAACTGGACTTTTACAACTGGCGTCAACGCGGGTTTCTCGACAAGAAAAACGATAGATACATCGTGTTGTTCGCGGAAGAAGACGTGATGGAATACGAGGGAGGAATGCAGATTGAAAGCATCCTGATCCACGAGTTTGGCCA
>JANOKJ010000191.1:0-24469 GCA_031419275.1 Akkermansiaceae bacterium
GCCACCGCCGTCATCACCGCCGATGGTGGCTGGCGTCGCGGAAAAATCGTGGCGCTAAAACCTGCGGTCGATGAAGCACTGAAAAAATACTCCAAGGTCAAAAACATCTTCGTGGTCAATCGTACTGGAAACGAAGTTTCCATGGACGCAAAACGCGATCATTGGTGGCACGATGAAATGGCCACCGCCTCCGCGAAACACGAACCGAAAGGTTTCGATTCCGAGCATCCGCTTTTCATTCTCTACACCTCTGGCTCCACAGGAAAACCCAAAGGAATTTTACACACCTCCGGCGGCTACCTCACCGGCACCTACTCAACTTGCAAATACATCTTCGATATGCGCGATGAAGATGTTTACTGGTGCACCGCCGATGTCGGTTGGATCACCGGCCACTCTTACATCGTTTACGGACCACTCGCCAACGGCGCCACTCAAGTCATGTATGAAGGCGCACCGAACGAGCCAGATTTTGGCCGCTTCTGGAAAATGATCGAGCAACACCGCGTCACCATTTTCTACACCGCTCCAACTGCCATCCGCGCCTTCATTAAAGCCGGCGACGCGTTTCCCGAAAAACACGATCTCTCATCGCTGCGCTTGTTAGGTTCGGTCGGTGAACCGATCAACCCAGAAGCATGGCATTGGTATCATGAAAAAATTGGTGGCAGCCGCTGCCCAATCGTCGATACCTGGTGGCAAACCGAAACCGGTGCCATACTTATTTCACCCATCCCCGGCGCAACCACCTGCGTTCCCGGCACCGCGACCCGCCCGTTCTTCGGAATCGATGCCGCCATCCTCGACGATGCTGGAAACGAATGCCCACCCAACGTCGATGGCCGCCTCGTGATCCGCAAACCATGGCCTTCCATGACCCGCACGATCTATGGCGACAAAGCGCGTTTCAAAAAAACCTACTTCTCGGATTACCCGGGAATCTATACCGCAGGCGACGGCGCACGCCGTGACAAAAAAGGCAACTTCTGGATCATCGGACGCCTCGATGACGTGCTCAACGTTTCCGGTCACCGCCTTGGAACCGCGGAAATCGAATCCGCTCTCGTCGCTCACCCAGCCGTTGCAGAGGCAGCCGTCGTAGGTCGCCCTCACGATCTCAAAGGCCAGGCAGTCGCATGTTTTGTGACGTTGAAAATGGGCTACGATTCTAGCATTACTCTCGAAAGTGAACTCCGCAACCACGTCGGTCACGTTATCGGCGCCATCGCCAAACCCGATGATGTCTATTTCACCCCAGCCCTGCCAAAAACCCGCTCCGGGAAAATCATACGCCGCTTACTCAAAGAACTCGTCACCACCGGCACCATTTCCGGCAGCGTAACGACCCTCGACGACATGAGCGTTATCGATCATCTCAAGACGCTTGTGAAAAAATAGTCATCCATGACTTCAACGAAATATTTCCTCTTATGCCTTGCGAGCCGCTTTGGCTACTTGAGGAAAAATATTCGATTGAGTCAGGCAGCAACCGAAGCGCATCTACTCAAAGAAGCGGAAGGGTTTCTTGGCGAAGCCGTGTGGAAAAGAACTGAGAACATCGAAGCTCTCTCGATGGAGTATTGGAATCTACGGAAACTAGTCAAAGATCATGATCGAATTTTGAAGGAGATCGCGCAACTCCAGGGAACCTTCAACGATACCCATCAACCAAAAACTGACACTCTCATTACCGCAAGCGATTCGCTTCCGGATCCCTCTGAAAAACGGATAGAGCTGCTCGCCCAACTCGATGCCTTATCCAGAGAACGCGATCTCATCGTCACCAAAGCCCAGGATACTCGTCGTATCTACGAAGGCATGAAAATCAAACAAGATGTGTTGAGTAAAGAAGGAGCCAAGCTCACCGAAATTGAAAAAACCTCCTCGCGCTTGGCAGAAGTGAAACATGACTTCAACGAGCTTAAAGAACGCCGTGATGAAATCGCCGAGAAAATAACTACTACCAAGACCAGACTCCTGGAAATCGAGGCATTGGCCAACGAATGGAAACAACAAGGCAAATCCCAATCGACTGTAGGCTCCCAATCCATCGGCGACGCCAATCAACAGATTTCCGCCCGACAGTCGCAGATCAACTCGCTCCATGCCCAAATACGCTCGCTCTATGCGGATATCGGCCGCTACGTAAGCCTGAACGCGCTTAGCGATCCCGCCTGCAAAGCCGCCGGCAAGGATCAACGCGGATTAATCAATATAATGACCGCCCTGCGCCAATCCATCCAATACAATTGGAAACTCGCCGAGCGACGGTAAAAACCAAAAATTTTTCCCATTTTGTGGAAATGTTTGCGCAACTCGCCTTTACAATTTGGCGATCCCCTGTCACACCCCTGAAAGTTTAACCACCTGACACGCAAACCATGCCTAAAGACACCTCAATCCGCAAAATTCTCGTCATCGGCTCCGGCCCCATCGTCATCGGCCAAGGCTGCGAATTTGACTACTCCGGAGTCCAAGCCTGCAAAGCTCTCAAAGAAGAAGGATATGAGGTCATTTTGGTGAACTCGAACCCCGCCACGATCATGACCGATCCGGAGTTCGCGCACCGCACTTACATCGAACCGATCACACCGGAAATCGTCGAAAAAATCATCATCCGCGAGAAACCCGATGCGCTGCTCCCGACCCTCGGTGGTCAGACAGCACTCAACACCTCGATGTCACTTTTCAAATCCGGCACTCTCGAGAAACACGGAGTCCGTATGATCGGCGCGAATGCCGAAGCAATCGACAAAGGTGAAGACCGCCACCTCTTCAAAGAAGCGATGGAAAAAATCGGCCTCGATATGCCGCGCTCCGGAATCGCCCGCACGATGGAAGAAGCTCGTGACGTCGCCACTGATATCGGAACGTTTCCTCTCATCGTTCGCCCTGCATTCACTCTCGGCGGCCAAGGCGGCGGCATCGCCTACAACAAGGATGAATTCGAGGAAATCGTCCACCGCGGCCTTGATCTATCACCAGTTTCCGAAGTTCTCATCGATGAATCTTTGCTGGGCTGGAAAGAATTCGAAATGGAAGTCATGCGTGACCGCGCCGACAACTGCGTGGTCATCTGCTCCATCGAAAACCTCGATCCCATGGGCGTGCACACCGGAGATTCCATCACCGTCGCACCGATCCAAACTCTAACAGATCGTGAATACCAAATCATGCGCGATGCCTCCTTCGCCGTGATCCGCGAGATCGGCGTCGAAACCGGTGGTTCTAACATCCAGTTCGCCACCGATCCGAAAACCGGCCGCATGATCGTCATCGAGATGAATCCGCGTGTCTCGCGTTCTTCCGCACTCGCTTCCAAAGCTACTGGATTCCCCATCGCAAAAATTGCTGCGAAGCTCGCCGTCGGTTACACGCTCGATGAGCTCCCCAACGACATCACCCGCGTCACCCCCGCGTCCTTCGAGCCAACCATCGATTACGTGGTCACCAAGATCCCGCGTTTCACCTTCGAAAAGTTTCCTACTGCAAATCCCGTACTTACCACTTCTATGAAGTCGGTCGGAGAAGCGATGTCCATCGGCCGCACGTTCAAGGAGTCTATGCAGAAATGCCTGCGCTCACTCGAAACCGGACGTTGGGGCTTCGGCTTCGACAACAAAGACCCGAAAGCACCGACCAAAGACGAGATCACCCGCAAACTCCAAATCCCCAACGCCGAACGCATTTTCTGGCTGCAAACCGCTTTCGTGAACGGCTGGACGCTCGATGAAGTCCACGCCGCCACCGCCATTGATCCATGGTTCCTACGCCACCTTGAACAAATCGCTGAAGAAGGTAAAAACCTCGATACGCTCGATCTCAAACAAGCCAAGAAACTCGGCTTCTCAGATCGCCAGATCGCGAAAGCCAAAGGCACTTCGGAAGACGAAGTCCGCGCAGAGCGGAAATCGAAAAAGATCATCCCTACCTATCGCCTCGTCGATACCTGCGCCGCGGAATTCGAAGCCTACACTCCGTATTTCTACTCGACCTACGGCGATGAAAACGAAGCGCGTCAGTCAGACAAAAAGAAAATCATCATTCTCGGTGGTGGTCCTAACAGAATTGGTCAAGGTATCGAGTTCGATTACTGCTGCGTCCACGCCGCCTTCGCACTCAAAGAGCTCGGATACGAGACCATCATGGTGAACTCCAACCCCGAGACGGTCTCCACCGATTACGATACCTCAGACAAACTTTTCTTCGAACCTCTCACTCTCGAAGACGTTCTCAACATCTGCGATCAGGAAAAACCCTACGGCGTGATCGTCCAGTTCGGCGGCCAAACTCCGCTCAACCTCGCTGCGGATCTCGAACGCCACGGTGTCCCCATCATCGGCACCTCACCTAAATCCATCGAGCAAGCCGAAGACCGCAAGTTCTTCTCAGCGCTGTTAGATAAACTCAACCTCAAACAAGCCGAAGCCGGAACAGCGACCAACGAGGCAGAAGCCATCGCCGTCGCCAACCGCATCGGCTATCCAGTTCTTGTTAGACCGTCCTTCGTTCTCGGTGGCCGTGCGATGATGATCGTTTACAGCGATTCCGAACTCTCCACCTACATGCGCGAGGCGGTCACCGCTTCGCCAGAACGCCCCGTGCTGGTCGATCGTTTCCTCGATAACGCCATGGAAATCGATGTCGATTGCATCAGCGATGGTGAAACCTCCGTGGTCGGCGCGATCATGCAGCACATCGAGCAAGCCGGCATCCACTCGGGCGACTCCGCCTGCGTCATTCCCGCCTTCTCGATCTCGGACAACATCAAAGCCCAAATCGATAAAGCCGCCAAAGACCTCGCTCGTGAGTTAGAAGTGCGCGGCTTGATGAACATCCAGTTCGCGGTGAAAGACGAGGAGCTTTACGTCATCGAGGTCAATCCTCGCGCTTCTCGAACCGTGCCGTTTGTCTCGAAAGCCACCGGCGTTTCCCTCGCCAAACTCGCCGCTAAAATCATGGTCGGCGAAAAACTCAAGGACATGGGTTACACCGAAACCATCATTCCTCCGCATTTCTCCGTGAAAGAAGCCGTGTTCCCATGGAATCGCTTCCCTGGCATCGACATCGTGCTCGGTCCGGAAATGAAATCCACCGGTGAAGTTATGGGCATCGATAAAGATTGGGGCATGGCCTACGCCAAATCCCAGATCGCCGCCTTCAACCCACTTCCGAAAGAAGGCACCGTGTTCTTCTCCGTCGCAGATCGCGATAAAGAACGCGCCATCGACGTCGCCCGCGGCCTGCATGAACTCGGTTTCAAAATCGTCTCCACTGGCGGTACCCTCGCCAAACTCGCCGAAGCAGGCATCCCTTCCGACCGAGTTTACAAAGTTCTTGAGCAAGCTCGCCCGAACGTCATCGACATGATGAAAAACGACGAGATCCACTTCCTCATCAACACCCCCGCCACTCACGAGTCCCGCGCCGACGAAATCCTGATCCGCTCCACCGCGATCGCTCAGAAAATTTCCTACGCCACCAACATGGCAGCCGCCGAGGCCGCGGTAAAAGCGATCCGCTCACTCAAGGAATCGGAACTCACCGTGAAAAGCATTCAGGAATACCACGCGTGATGGATGCAAAAATTTCCAGCGATATCGCTCGTGCCGAGGAAATCCTCTCTGCTCTGCCTGATGATGCGAGCGAGGCGGTTTTGAATGAAGCCGCTGAAAAGGCACTCGCGATCAGTCCTTATTGTTTAGGCGCTTGGCAGATCCTTGCTGAGCTCGCGGAAACAGAGGAAGAAGCCATCGTTCTTCTCAAAAAAGGCGGCGATCACGGTCGTCAATTGCATGCGAGCCTCATCCATTCAGTCGACACTGAAGGTGATCTTTGGGGACACGTCGAAGCCCGCGATTTCATTCGCCTCCTGCATAGCCTCGCGATGTTTTACGATGCCACGGATGAGCTCGAACAAGCCGTCGAAATCTATGAGGAAATACTCCACCTCAACCCCGGTGACAACCAAGGCGTCCGCAGCGAACTACTTCACGACTACATCGTTCTGAACCAAACCACTGAGGCCAGAGCTCTTCTCAAACGTTTTGAGAACATCGTCGAAACAGATACGAGCCTCACCTATGGTGCCGCCCTCTTGGAAATCATGATTGCGATGGAGGATTTCGAAGATGAATGGATGGATGAAATCGAGCGCCAACAACCTTCAGACATTTCTGGATTCAAAAAGTTTTTCGGAAAAAATTTCCCCGTCGTCGACAAAGCGATGAAGAGCGCCATGAAAACCAATCCCTACGTCGGCTTGGTCATGACCATGCCGGGCATCATGGAAATGGAAGAACCTGCGATGGTTTCGATGGGCGGCCCGGACGAAGCTTTGCTATACGCTCACAAACACGCACCCACGTGGTTGGCTGCCTTCCTGCCTTTTGTCATGGTTTCCACTTATGCTCTAAACGCCAACGACAACGGTTCCGATCCATCGCCCGATCATTTGGAAGAACTCGAAGCCATTTCCGACTTTGCCACCGATCCCGATTTCACTCCGTGGTGGGAAGACGTCGTCGAATGAGGACGGTTTACAAAGTATTGTAGATCAACATGCTCCGCCGTTTCCATATTTAGCCTCGACTGTTACTCCAACTTTGAGTTCATTATCGAGCGCCATCATGAATCACTCCCCACATATCCTCCGAGATTTCGATCACGCAATCTCCACCCTCAAAGGCGAGGTTTTGAGAATGGCAGCAAAAACCCGCCACAACCTTGAGCGCGCCATTCAAGCCCTGCTCGAACGCAACTCGGAACTCGCGAACTCCGTCATCGCAGACGACGATGAAATCAACGAGCTCGAGCGCTCTATCGACAAGCTTGGGATGGAAATCCTCGTCAAATATCATCCGCTTGCCTCCGATCTCCGCCTCGTGGTTGCATCCATGAAAATTTCCATGAACCTTGAGCGCATCGCGGATCACTCGGTCACCATCGCCAAACGTGCGAAAAAAATCTCCACAACCCAAGAGCTTAGTGATGTGACCTTGGTTGAGCCTCTCTACTCACTCGCCGATAACTTGTTACGCGATGCGATTTCCTCATACAGCGATGGCAATGGCCAGCTTGGAGCCTCCCTTTACGCTCGCGACAAAGAGCTCGATAAATTGCATAAACAAGTGGCCGCTCAGTTTAGCGCTCGCATCGAAGACACCGCCGGGCGCAGCCAGGAATACCTTCACCTTATCATCATCGTTCGTTCACTCGAACGCATCGGTGATCTCTCCTGCAACATCGGCGAAGACGCGGTCTTTCTCGAACACGCCAAAGATCTCCGCCACAAAAGCAAAGCCGAACGCGAACTCACGGATGAGGACTAGAATCGTTGGACTGAGTTAGGTAGCGCCTTCCTTACCCCGCTGTAGATGGGTATAGTGTCCGTTCTTTTCTAACAATTCTTCATGCCTGCCACTTTCAACGAGTTCGCCTTTATGGAGGACGCAAATGAGATCGGCATTGCGGATAGTGCTCAGACGGTGAGCGATTACAAATGAGGTGCGGTTGGAGCGAAGACGGTCAAGAGCTTGCTGGACGAGCCTCTCGGTCGTGTTGTCCAGAGCAGAAGTCGCTTCGTCTAACAATAATAGCGGTGGATTTTTCAGAAGTGCGCGCGCGATGGAGAGGCGCTGCTTTTCACCGCCGGAAAAACGAATGCCTCGCTCGCCAGCTTTTGCATCAAGGCCTTCTGGAAGAGCACGGATGAAGTCTGCTGCGTTTGCAGCCTCAAGCGCAGACCACAATTCTTCGTCACTGGCCCGGTGCTTGGCGAGGGTTAGATTCTCGCGGATAGTGGTGTTGAAAAGAAATGCCTCTTGTGTGACGAAGCCGGTGTTGTCGCGTAGCCATTCTTTGGAGATTTCTGAGATTGGCGCTCCGTCTAACAGAATTTCACCCGCGCTCGGCTCATAAAAGCGGGAAAGAAGATTGAGCACGGTGGATTTTCCGGAGCCAGTGGAACCCACGAGTGCTAGTGTTTGCCCGGGAAGTGCTGTTAGGGAAATGTGTTTCAGCGCTGGCGCGTCGTCGTTGTATGAAAAGGAGACATCACGAAATTCGATTTTACCGGAGAAGTTTTGCGGGCGCTTTCCTTCGGTCAGATGCGTCTCGTCCGGAGTGTCGATAATGGCGAAAACACGTTTCGCAGATACCAAGCCTCTAGTGAATGTCTGTGAAAGCGGGTTGATGCGGGAGATCGGATCAAAGAGAAAGCCCCATGCGACGAGAAACGCGATGACCACGCCGGGAGAGAGCTGACCGTTGAGCGTCCACCATGCGCCGAAAGCAACCATGAGAATAATGCCCGCCTCTGCGATAAAGGACACGGTTGGCCAAACGATGGCTTGGCCTTTCATGACATCCATGTGCTTGTCACCAACCTTGAGGGATGCCTCACCGAAGTCGGAAAGCGCCTGCGGCTCGACCGTGTATGCCTTGATTTGGCGGATGCCGGCGAGGTTGTCGTGGAGAATGGCGTTAAGTGCGGAAGAGGCCTCGGAAGAAGCGCGCCATTTCGGTTCCGCCTTTTTCGACCACCACGCAGTAAGGATGCCGATAAATGGCAGCGGGATCAGCGTGACCAAGGTCAGTTCCCACGAGTGGTAAAGCAGGTAACCGATCACGATCAGGAACTGCAGCACAGCGGCGAGGGCTTGGTCCAACCCCTCAATAATGACCCTATCCATCGTCGGAACGTCATCCGCCACGCGCGACATAATCTCTCCGGACGAGTTTTTATCGAACCACTTGATCGGTAGGCGCTGAAGCTTGTCATAGAGCTCGACCCGAATCAGGTGGGTGAGTTTCAGTTCAAGGGCGTTGTTGAGGTAGGTTCGGAGCGTGAAAAGCGTTTGGCGCGCAAGAATGGCTCCCGCGCCGATGAGGGCGGTGGAGAGGATGAGATCCGGGCGGTTTTGGCCGATGATTGTATCGATGAACCGCATAGTGACCCCTGGCAACACCAACACCAGCGAGGTGCAGGCAATGGCCAAAAGCAGCGAAAGCGCACTCATCAAAGGGAAGCGCAGGGTATGACGGATAAGGCGGAGCATCTTACCGAGCAAAAGTAAACGGGTAGAACCTGTCGTGGCGATCTGTAAATGGTCGGTAATATCCTAAAAAAAGAAATGGAACCACGGATGGACACAGATTCACACGGATAATCAAAGAGTTATGAATTTGTCATTCTCACCTTTCAGATGAATGAAGAATTCTTTGTAATGCTATTAGCATCAGTGTTCATCCGCGTTTATTTGACGAAAGGATTTAATTTTGTTGTTCGTCCATGTCCGCTGCGCTCCCATTGTGGTTCATTTTCCTCTTTAGGAATATTTGTTCCGCGCAATTTTAGCGACGGGCTATGGGTTCGCACTCAGATTCTTACCAGAAATTGGGTATAATAGTTTGAGTTTTTCGTAACTCGATACCAGATTGCGCGTGGACGAGCCACCTCTCTCTCTAAAAATGAACGCCCTAACTCGCAGTGCCGCCGCCTATTGGCAATCTTCCATCGGAAAAAAACTCATCGTTGCCGTCACCGGAGTCGCGATGGTGGTTTTCCTCGCAGGTCATTTGACAGGAAACCTTCTGATCTTCGCGGGTCGGGAAGCTTTCAACGATTACGCCCAATTTCTCCACGAGGCCGGACATGGCGCGTTAATCTGGGTGGCTCGAATTGGCTTACTCGTTACTGTCGTGCTGCACGTGATCGCCACGATCCAACTGACTCGAGAGAACCGCGCCGCCCGCAGCGAGCCATACCAATACAAGACTGTCATCCAGGCGAAAAAATCCTCCCGGCTAATGATCTGGAGCGGCTTGACGATTCTCGCGTTCATCATTTTCCACATCCTTCATTTCACCGTGAAAATCGCAGGTGGCTTCTCAGAAATGATGGATAAACCATACCACGACGCCACCGGCGAATCCCGCCACGACGCCTACGGCATGGTAATAGCAGGCTTTCAAAATTGCTCGCTCAATGCCGTTGTTGTTGCATTTTACGTGATCGCCATGACCTTACTTTGCTCCCACCTCAGCCACGGGGTCAGCTCTATGTTCCAAACCCTCGGCTGGCGCGCTAAGAAATCCCAAGACCTGATCCGCAAGGTTTCATTGGGATACGCCTATGTCATCTGGGCCGGATTCATTTCCGTGCCTCTCTCCATCTTCTTCGGGTTCGTTAAATAACTTTTTCATTAAATCATCATGTCACTCGATAGCAAAATCCCGGCTGGTCCGCTTGAGCAGAAATGGTCCAAACACAAAATGGATTCCAAGCTGATCAACCCAGCAAACAAACGGAAATTCAACATCATCGTGGTCGGTTCCGGCCTTGCTGGCGGCGCAGCTGCCGCAACGCTTTCCGAGCTCGGTTACCAAGTGAAATGCTTCTGCTACCAAGATTCTCCACGCCGCGCTCACTCGATTGCCGCCCAAGGAGGAATCAACGCCGCGAAAAACTACCGCAATGACGGCGACTCGGTTTATCGCCTTTTTTACGACACAATCAAAGGCGGCGACTTCCGCTCACGCGAGGCCAACGTCTATCGCCTCGCTGAAGTTTCTAACAGCATTATCGACCAATGCGTTGCTCAAGGCGTTCCTTTCGCTCGCGAATACGGCGGCTTGCTTGACAACCGCTCCTTCGGCGGTGCGCAGGTTTCCCGTACGTTTTACGCTCGTGGCCAAACCGGACAACAGCTCTTGATCGGTTGCTACCAAGCACTCGAAAAAGAAATCCACAAAGGTGGCGTCAAAATGTATTCGCGCACCGAGATGTTAGATCTCGTGCAAGTCGATGGCCACGCGAAAGGCATTGTCGTCCGCGATCTGAACACCGGAGAAATTTCCACCCACGCAGCAGATGCCGTCATCCTCGCCACCGGTGGTTATGGCAACGTATTTTTCCTCTCCACCAATGCGATGGGTTGCAACGTGATGGCCTCATGGCGCGCCGCTCGCCGTGGTGCCTATATGGCAAATCCTTGCTACACCCAGATCCACCCGACCTGTATTCCCGTCTCCGGCGATTACCAATCCAAGCTAACCCTGATGTCGGAATCGCTCCGCAACGACGGGCGCGTTTGGGCTCCTAAATCCCGAGAAATCGCTGCCAAACTCCGCTCCAAAGAAATGCATCCCAACGATATCGCCGAGGAAGATCGCGATTATTTCTTGGAGAGAAAGTATCCATCCTTCGGAAACCTCGCACCCCGCGACATTTCATCCCGTGCCGCCAAAGAAGCCTGCGATGACGGCCGTGGCGTCGCTCCCACCGGGCTCGGCGTTTATCTCGATTTCCGCGATGCGATCAAACGCCTCGGCGAGGATAAAATCCGCGCCAACTACGGCAACCTCTTCCAGATGTATGAAAAAATCGCCGGCGAGAATCCTTACGAGCGCCCGATGATGATTTATCCTGCCGTCCATTACACCATGGGTGGCCTCTGGGTGGATTACAACTTGATGTCTAACATTCCCGGGCTACACGTGTTGGGCGAAGCTAACTTCTCCGACCACGGTGCAAACCGCCTCGGTGCATCTGCACTCATGCAAGGTCTTGCCGATGGTTATTTCGTGATCCCAACAACGATCGCCAACTACCTCGCCACTCAAAAGCCCGGCACAATCACCACCGCGCATCCGGCCTTCGCGCAGGTCGAAGGCGAAGTCCGCGAGCGCATCGCGAAATTACTTTCCATCAAAGGCAAACGCACGGTCGATTCTTTCCACCGCGATCTCGGCAAAGTCATGTGGGACAAGTGCGGCATGGATCGCACCGCAGAAGGCCTCAAATGGGCACTTCAGGAAATTCCAAAAATCCGCGAGGAATTCTGGAACAACGTTTTCATTCCCGACACCGGCGAGGGCGCAAACATGGAACTCGAAAAAGCCGGCCGCGTCGCGGACTTCCTGGAGTTCGGCGAGCTAATGTGCCACGACGCGCTCCAACGCGAAGAATCCTGCGGCGGTCATTTCCGTGGCGAGCACCAGTTCACCGAAAAAGATTCCGAAGTGTTAGAAGGCAAAACCCAACCGGGCGAAGCCAAACGCCATGACGATAAATTTGCTTACGTTTCCGCATGGGAATACCACGGCCCTGGCCAAGCTCCCACACTCCACAAAGAAGAGCTCAAATACGAG
Organism: Akkermansiaceae bacterium; assembly: GCA_031419275.1. GTDB lineage: Bacteria > Verrucomicrobiota > Verrucomicrobiia > Verrucomicrobiales > Akkermansiaceae > Luteolibacter. The sequence continues at coordinate 12,154 of JANOKJ010000191.1, forward strand.
ACGGTGAAACTCTCGGTTCGCAGTTACGCCTAATTGCATGGCTCGTCGCTGGATGTTGATGCGTTTCGGCCCATTCCTGAAAGCTCAGGGCGTTTTGCTAACGCTCATCATGGTGATGTTTCTGGTATTTCTCCTCCAGATTTTACTCGGTGAGGGCTTTTACTCCAAGTTCATGCTCGTTCCTATAGACTTCGTCAACGAGTGGAATGCCTTACGCGAAGGAAATTTCAAACAAGTGCATTGGGCTGAGTTCGCAACACTCTTCACCCCTGCGATGTTACATGGTAGCTTTGCGCACATCACCGGAAACATGATCTTTCTATGGATCTTCGCCGCGCTCGCATCGGAGTTACTCGGCCAACGCTGTATGCTCTTCGTTTTTGTTTTCACTGCGATCACAGGCAGCCTCTGTCACGTCGCACTTAATCCAAATGAAGCCATTCCTTGCCTCGGCGCCTCGGGTGCGGTGATGGGCTTTGAAGGACTTTACCTAGCCATGGCGGTACGGTGGCATCTACCAAATCCACACGTCTGGCCCATGGCAAGGCCCATCGCTCCCAGCCAACTCGCCATGGTCGGGATCTTAGGTTTGATCTTCGATTTCATGGGCTATACCAGCGGAGGAACGGGCGTCGCTTATGGGGCTCACCTCGGTGGATTCATCGGCGGACTCCTACTCGGAAGCTTTTTTGTCAGAATGCCTAGGTTTGCGTTGCCGAAGTGATGACCTCTACCAACCTCAGCGAGGTGGCAGACATTAGCCCGATGGTCGGAGACCTCGGGTTGTTGCGATCCAAGAATATTCGCATCCCAGCAGGGATGCCAGAAAGCTCCGCATGCAGATGGAAGCCTATATGGCATATCGTGCCGTTCTGCGATCCCTGCCGGGATCGGATATTTCTCTGGGCTGGCTTCCCGGGGTCTTTGACCACCGGGCTAATTTCTGTGATCCCTCCCGGGATCTTTGGCAATCAAGCCTTTTCGTTCCTGCGCACTCAGCTCACGCCACTCTCCAGGTTGCAAAGTGATCTCATCCAATCCGCCGATCCTGCAGCGAATCAATCGCAAGGTCGGAAACCCAACGGCTGCGGTCATGCGCCGGACTTGGCGGTTTTTACCTTCGACCAACTCGATACGTAACCACGAGGTCGGAATGGATTTTCGGAAACGCACCGGCGGATCGCGCGGAGGGACATTTGGCTCGTTTTCAAGTAACTCGACCCGACAAGGCCGCGTCCGGTAACCCTGAATATCCAAACCTCCGGATTTAAGGCGATTCAGCGCGGCGGCATCCGGCACCCCCTCCACCTGCACCCAATAGGCGCGTGGGTGCCCTTGTTCGGGATCGAGGAATCGGTGATTGAATCCCGGCTCATCGCAAAGCAACAGCAAGCCCTCGGAGTCCATATCCAGCCGACCCACGGGATAAACCCCTTTCGGAAAACCAAAATCCGCTAACGTTTTCTGACTTGGCTGGTCCGGCGTAAACTGGCACAGCACGCCATAGGGTTTGTGGAAAAGAAGAAGCACGCGAGAGATTCCATACACAACCCATCCCAACTGACAAGAGATGTCCCACACGTTTGCCTTGCTTTCATACCCCGCCATCCACGAAAGTTCGCGCCGACATGTTGGATATCAGGATCATTCGGGAAAATGCGGAGGAAGTACGCGAGCGTTTAAAAAAACGCGGAGGCAATCATTGGAAACTCATCGACGAGGTGTTGGCCTGCGATGAATCACGCCGTGCAGCAGAGACCTCCAAGCAAGAGCTTCAAAACCAGCGCAAGACGATCTCCAAGCAGATCGGCATGATGAAAGCAAAGGGCGAAGATAGCTCCGCGATCGAAGCGGAAGTTCGCGGGATCAATGATGATATTTCCAAATTCGACCTCCTCGCCGAGGACGCGACCGCGAAACAAACGGATCTCCTGCTAAACATTCCCAACCTCCCGCATGCCGAGTGCCCAGTTGGTGATAGCGAAGAAGCGAATCCCGTCGTCCGCGAATGGGGTGAGAAACCCGCGCTCGTTGCGCCTAAAGATCACGTCGAGCTTGCCACCGCACATGGGTTAATTTCATGGGAAGATGCGATCCGTATTTCCGGTTCCGGCTTTGCGGTGTATCGTGGCAAAGGCGCGAAACTCGAGCGCGCGCTGATCAATTTTCTGTTAGATACCCAAGCCGCGAACGGCTACGAGGAAGTCAACGTCCCACATCTCGTCCTACGCGAGTGCATGGAAGGCACTGGCCAGTTACCGAAATTCGAGGACGATATGTATGGCACTGAGCCTTCGGAAACCGATGGACGCAACACGCTTTTCCTCGCGCCAACCGCCGAAGTTCCGGTCACCAATCTTTACCGCGACACCATCGTTGCGGAAAGCGACCTGCCGCTCAAGCTCGTCGCCTACACCCCGTGTTTCCGTCGCGAGGCGGGTTCCGCAGGCCGCGACAACAAAGGCATCATCCGCATGCACCAGTTCGACAAAGTGGAGCTCGTGCAAGTGGTCGAACCGGAAAAAGGCTTCGAAGTTCTCGAACAACTCACCGGCCACGCCGAGAGCATTTTGCAAAAACTCGGACTGCATTACCGGGTCATCGAGCTCTGCACCGGAGACATCGGTCAGTCCTCCGCGAAAACCTATGACATCGAAGTCTGGGCTCCCGGACATGGTAAATATCTGGAAGTTTCCAGCTGCTCATGCTTTGGTGATTACCAAGCACGCCGAATGAAACTCCGCTTCAAAGACAAGGAAGGCAAAAACCGTTTCCCTGCGACCCTCAATGGCTCCGGCACCGCCTTACCAAGACTCTACGTTGCGCTGTTAGAACAATGCCAGCAACCCGACGGATCTATCAAAATACCCGCCGCGTTGGTGCCGTATTTCGGTGCAGATAAAATCTAAACCATGCGATTCCTCAAGTCAGAAGCAGGCGCGATTGTTTTGTGGCTGTTTGCTGCTTTGTTCCTCGCGGCTTTGTTCACTCCGCATCTCTACGATGCAGGAAAAGCCTTGGCAGAAAACGCGAAGTCTGAGGACTACCCGAGCTGGCTCGAATCCATCGCCGGCTCTGCAGATCGCGCGAAGCTGGATCGTTATTTTAGCCGTTGCCTCTTAGTTTGCTCACTGACTTTGTTGCCATTTCTGATTCGCCGCCTGCGGAGCATCCCGAAACATGACGATCATGCCCGCTACGCACTGCGGAAACTCACTTGGGGGAATCGCTTCATCCATCTGGCCTGCGGTTTATTGATCGGTGCCGTCGTACTTGGTGGTCTCGCACTTGTGCTGCATTTCACCGGCGCGAGCGCCTCTAACGACAAAACGTTTTTGCTCTCCAAATTTCTCAAAAAAGCTCTCATTCCTGCTCTTGGCGCAGGCGTTATCGAAGAACTTCTGTTTCGCGGGCTTCTGTTAGGCTTTTGGCTACGTGCCTGCTCAATGTGGAGCGCATGGATCGGAAGCTCACTGATTTTTTCCTTCGTCCATTTCCTCAAACCACCCGCCAATACGATCATTGCAGATCCAAGCTCATGGCATTCTGGATTAGAAATTTTAGGCAGCACAATCGGACATTTCGCCAATCCCACTTTTTTCGTCACCGAATTCGCGACGCTCACGCTGCTCGGGCTGATCCTAGCCTACACCCGCACGCGGACTTATTCGCTTTGGTTTCCAATCGGCTTACACGCCGGCCTGGTTTTTGCTCTGAAAACCTTCTCGTTAACCCAGAAGCTCAATCCAGAATCCCCGCTGCATCCTTGGTTCATCGGTTCAGATCTCAAATCCGGAATCTTCCCACTCATCGCTCTGGGGATTTGTTTCGGGCTATGCATCGCCTTGGTCCGTCTAGTTCTGATGAAGAGAAATGATAAATCACTGAGCATCGCCGAGTAGATTAACCTCATGAAAAAGATAACCATCGCCATCCTGCTTGCCGCCAGTGCCTTTGCCCAAGCTGCCCCACAACCCATCTTCGATGGCAAAACGCTGACCGGCTGGAAGATTACCGGTTCTGAAGATTGGACCGTGCAAGACGGAGCGATCCAGGGCCAAAATGGTCCTAAGAAGAAGGGCTCGATTCTCTGGACAGAGAAAGAATACACCAACTTCGTTTTCCAATGCGCTTTCAAATACGAAGGAAAAATTGATTCAGGTGTCTTTCTTCGTCATGAAAACGATCAGATCCAAATCGGCATTTCTGGTTCATTGAAGCGCGATATGACGGCTTCTCCATATATCGCGTCTACAGGTAAATATCCTGTCGAGGCCAAGGGCGTTGCAGAACTTCTCAAAGAAGGCGAATGGAACACCCTGAAAATCACAGCCAAAGGTTCCGTTTATACAGTCGAGCTCAACGGCAAAGAAGTGATGACTTACACTTCGGAAACCGCGAAGGAAAAAGGACCGATCGGACTGCAGGTTCATCCCGGAAAGGAAATGAAAATCTTGTTCCGTGATCTCACCCTCGAAGAACTGTAAGCACCGCGACACGCTTCACTCCCGCCTTGCGTAATACTTTGGCGCAGGCATCTACGGTGGATCCAGTAGTAAAAACATCATCCACCAAAATCACACCCGGCGCTCCAGTTAGAGCGGCGGGTTTTTTCATGTTCCAGGTCTTGCGAATTGCGAAGGCTTTCTTGAGATTCTCCATCCGCTGCTTGCGGGTCAGCCGCGTTTGGGTTTCGGTTCGCCTCACTCGCTTGAGTAACTTCACCATCGGCAGCTCACAACGTTGAGCTACAACGCGCGCAATTTCCTCTGCTTGATTGAAATGGCGTTTGCGCAATCGGCCTTGATGCAAGGGCACGGGAACCAACGGCCATTTCTCCTCCAGCGCGATAGCGAACCTTCGATCCGAGAACACACCACATGCTAGTTTTCCAAGCGTTCCCGCAAGATGGATTTCCTTGCCGTATTTCAAGCGATGCACGAGTTCTAGGGTTTCATCGCAGCGATCCATCGCCGCCAATGCGAACTCGAAGTGGAACGAAATATCCTTACAGTTCGGGCAGTCAAAGGCTCCATCAATCATTCCCGCGAAGCTCTCACCACACGTTCCGCAAAATGGACTGACGATACGTGGTAGTTTTTCCGAGCAAGTTTCACACAGCGCCTGCCCGCCCGAAAGCCCGCAACCACAAAGCTCACAAATAGGCGGATACAATCCGTCGAGGACTAGCTTCATGAAGGGGGGGATCATGCGGTATGGAAATGAAAATCAATCTTTGGAGGATTTAGGATCTAACGCATCTCGCAAACCATCGCCGAGAAAATTTAGTGCGAATAAAGTCGTCGCGAAAAACAAGGAAGGAAACAACAAGAGATACGGGGTAATCTCCATCCGATCCGCACCTTCTTTGATCAAAATACCCCATGAAGAATTCGGTGGTTTGACACCCATTCCCAAAAAGGAAAGAACGCTTTCTAACAACATGATTCCTGGAACTGCCAATGTTGTGTAGATGATGATGGGACCGATCACGTTTGGGAGGATGTGACGGAACAAAATTCTAGCGCGACTCAATCCCAGAGAAACCGCGGCTTCTACAAATTCCAAATTCTTCACGTTAAGGACTTGCGCACGAACGATACGCGCAATGCTGAGCCATCCGATAAAACCTATCGCAATAAAAAGGGGAATCAGCGTCGTGATCGGAGCGACATCATCACGCGCCCAACCGGTGATCTTAATCACCCACTCGGTAAATTCAGACGAAGGCCCATCCGCCACCAATGCGAACAAAATAACCAAAACTAGAAACGGCAGTGCGAACATGATGTCGACAAAACGCATCATAATGGAATCAAACATACCGCCGACATAGCCGGCGATGGCACCGTAGATCACGCCGATCACAACCGCTACGCCTGTAGCGACAATACCGACCAATAAGGAAACTCGTCCGCCGTAAAGCACACGCGAAAAAAGATCTCGCCCGAGCTGATCGGCTCCAAACCAATATTCAGTTGATGGCGACGCATAGGCATCCTGCAGCTTGATTGCCGTCGGACTTTTCACGGAATCCAAAAATGGCCCAAGAAAACAAACCAAAACAATAATTACCAAAACCCCGAGACTCACCAGCGCCGGTTTGTTTTTCGACAACCGATGCCACGCGTCCTGCCATAGCGAACTGCCCTGCGATTTTTTTACTATCTCATCCGACACGCAGGCAAACTAGAGTAGCCCGCCTGAAATGCAGAGCATAATTTTCACTAGAATATGGGCATGGAAAACCATGTTCAAATCTCCCCATCTTTGTTTCCATTTCCCGCATGCGCGCTCTGATTTTTGATCTCGATGGCACTCTGGTGGAGTCACTCCCCGGTATTGCGGACTCATTGAACCGCGCGCTGATCCAGCACGGACTTCCCGGTCATAGCCATGAAAACGTCCGTAGTTTCATTGGGGATGGAGCGGTCAAACTCGTTCAACGCGCCTTGGCCACCGTTTCTAGAATCGATCTCACCGACAGCATCTTGAAACAATTCGCCGCCGACTATGCCGTTTCATGGCCCAGAGGAACATCCGTTTACCCCGGCATGCTTGAACTGCTCGCCGATCTCGAAGCACGGGAAATCCCGCTCGCCGTACTTTCTAACAAACCTCACTCCTTCACCACTGAGATCGTCGAAAAACTTTTCCCAAATACCAATTTCGCGGTGGTTCTGGGAAACCGCGAAAACCTCCCCCACAAACCCGATCCCACCGGAGCCCTCGAAATCGCCACCGAACTCGGGCTGACACCACAGCAATGCACGATCATCGGAGACTCCACCATGGATCTTGAAACGGCCACAAACGCCGGCATGCACTCCATCGCTGTCACCTGGGGCTATCACGACCGGGAGCGACTCCTTGGTGCGGATAGCATAGTCGAAACCATGGAGCAGCTCGCCGAGGCTATTTTTCAGAAGATAGGTTAAAAAGTTTTACAAAGAAAAACCTTAGTCTTGCACCCGTGTTCAACCCCAGATCATGCTTTCACCGTGTCCAAACACAAAGGGGCTGTAGCTCAGCGGTCAGAGCAGGGGACTCATAATCCTTTGGTCGTGGGTTCAATCCCCACCGGCCCTACTTTTAAATAAAAAGCTTCAAGAGCTTTTCTAATAAATCCATTTTCGCGCTATAGGTGGATTACAAGTCATTATTAAGCCTGTAATTAATGGATCTGGCTTTGCGGGAAATGTCGCCACTTGAACTGTATGATCATCCTCACCTCTCATCGAGAGCTTCGGCATTATCATTACTTTCGCTTAAATGAATCACACGGGCACAAGCCTCAGCAAATGGTGAGAAACCCAAAATCTGGGACCTACGGGGTGACTAATGCGGGATTTATGATGCATTCTGAACTTGTAACATAACTGGCTTTCTACAAGAAAGAGGGATGCAGCTACGCTTTTCGAAACGGTCAGCCATTTGCCTTCTCCTAATCGGTCTGCTCGGCCTCTGGGCTTCTCTGGAATGGTCGAACCCATCTTCCAGAAACTCACAGGTAGAAAATATCCCCAAAAAGACTCGTGTTGCCAGTGATCAGGAAGCTGCGGATACTTTTCTTCCACATGCCTCGGATGTCGATCCGGAGTCGCCCAAGCCATTGCCGTCGGACACCCCGCTTTCGCCGCCATCCGATCCCGACCGGAGCGTGGCGGGCAAGCCGATCCCGAATCCCCCGCAGCATCCGTCCGACCCGCTGCTTGCCGGCTCCGACCTTGTCCGCGAACAGTGGTCCGCTCCGGATGCCGTGGGCAACCGCGAACGGGTCGCGATCTATCAGACCGAGATTTTCAAATACCCGTGGTTGCGGGTGGTGGAGAAATGGTCCGGCAAAACCGGGATCATGGATTCACGCTACGTGATGGTGGCTGATCATCTGCTAGTGGAACCACGGCCCGGTGTTGATGCCGCGGAATTTGAAAGACTGATTCTGGCGGAGGGTTTTGTAATGCGTGATGCGGTCGGCGAAACCGGGATGCTGGTTTCCTTTAACACTAGCATCGATGATACTGCGGAACTTCCGAGGCGGATCGACGCACTAGAAAAACTCGTCGAATTCGCAGAACCGGATTTCCTCGTCTGGCCGAGCCTGGAGCCGAATGATCCGGCCTACACCGGCAATAAGCTGTGGGGACTTCTCAACCGCGGCGGCGTAAGCGGATACAAGACCGGAGCGGACATCGACGCCCCAGCTGCATGGGACATCCGAACTAACGCCAGTAACGTAGTGGTCTCCGTCACCGATACGGGAATCCGTTACACCCATGAGGATCTCGCCGATAACATGTGGCAGAACCCTGGTGAAACCGCCGGCGACAGCATCGACAACGACAACAACGGAGTGGTCGATGATGTGTTCGGTTATAACGCTGTGGAAAACAATGGCAACCCGAATGATGACCAGGGCCACGGCACCCACTGCGCGGGAACCATTGGCGCGAGCGGCAACAATGGCAACGGCATGACCGGTGTGGCCTGGGACGTACAATTGATGGCCTGCCGGTTCCTAGGGCCGAACGGCGGCACCACTTCCGATGGGATCAAGGTGATCGACTACTCGCGCCAAAAGGGCGCACATGTTATCAGCGCGAGTTGGGGCGGTGGCGGCTTTAGCCAAGCGCTCCGCAATGCCATCGCCGCCTGCTCGAATGCCGGTATTCCCTTTGTCGCCGCAGCGGGAAATTCCGGCACTAACAACGACTCGCAGCCACATTATCCATCCAGTTACGATCTGCCCAACATCGTAGCGGTGGCCGCCACCAATGCGAACGACGAACTCACCAGCTTCTCCTGCTACGGCCGCAACTCAGTCGACATCGCCGCTCCCGGCTGGCAGATCTGGTCTAGCTACAGCAACAGCAATACGGGATACGTTTTCCTACAGGGCACCTCGATGGCGGCTCCTCACGTCAGCGGTGCCTTGGCACTCGCCCGCGCGCAATACCCGACCGCCAGCCTAAATGAGCTTATAAATAGGCTCTACGACTCCGCGGACAAAATGGATACGCTCAAAGACAGGATTTCCACAGGTGCACGACTCAATCTCCATGGGCTGCTCTCCGGAGCAGGCACGCAGCCTTCCAACGACATGTTTCTCCAGCCGTTCGTGCTCGAAGGAACCTATGCCACCTGGAGTGGAGGAAACCAGAACGCCACCCGCGAGTCGGATGAAAGCTCATTTTCGCCGGCGCTTGAGAACCGCACGCTATGGTTCTCATGGCAGGCACCCCACAACGGCTTCGCCACTCTCACCACCGACTCCCCCTCCGCCGGACAACGCGTCCTCGTTTTCCGCGGAAACACCCGCAGCACGCTCAACTTGGTTTACGATTCCGGTCAGCCAGCTTTCGGCGTGAAGCAAACCGTCTGCCGCTTCTTTGCAGAGGCCGGACAGCATTACCGCATCGTCACCGCGAGCAACAGCCCCTCCGGCGAGCTTTTCAGCCTGAAACTGGAACTCGCTTCGGAAAACGATCTAGTCAGCCGCTCCTTCATGCTCAGCGGGGAATCCTTTGAAACTACAGGATCGAACCGCGGCGCGACCGCACAACCGTTCGAGATCGCATCACCGCATGCCGGGGTAAGCGCCGGATACAGCGTATGGTATCGCTGGACGGCTCCGTTTTCTGGCGCCTTCAGCCTCAATACCGAGGGTAGCGAAACCGATTCCGTGGTCGCCGTCTATACCGGGAATCCACTTAATCCGGCAAGCTTCTCCACCATCGGTGCCAATGACGACGTTAACGCGCTTCTGCGCTGGAGCCGTGTGGACTTCAACGCCGTCGAAAGCGTTACCTACTACATCGCTGTGGACACCGCCATGGGTGGCCTGCCCGGAACCTTTATCCTGCGCGGTGCCCCTCCAGGACCTCCGGTCATCACCAGCGAGCCCGCCGATTTGAAAATTCCGCTCGGCGGACGCGCCGTGTTCAGTGTGGGTGCCACAGGCACGCCGCCACTGCGCTACCAGTGGTTCAAGGATGGCGATGCCCTGCCCGGCGCATGGGAGAACACTCTCGTGCTCGACCCGCTCACTCAAGATTCGTTCGATAGCTTCCACGTTGAGGTTTCCAATAGCTTTGGCAGCGTAACCAGCCGCACCGCGGAGTTGACCGAAAAACTGATAGCTCCAAGCATCATTTGGAAAACCCCCGATCTGGCTGCGGCCACTGGCTCCAATGTTGAATTGATTGTCGAAGCCAGCGGCTCGCTGCCGCTCACCTATGAATGGCGGCACAACGGCTCGCTGATCAGCGGAGCGGACACGGCAAAGCTGTCTTTCTCTAATCTTACAAACGCCAACGCGGGAAGTTACCAATGCCGGGTGATAAACCCGGTGGGCACCGCGACTGCCACAATCCGGTTGACGATGGTAGCCTCGCCGTTCGACTCATGGCAATGGCGCCTTGATGAAATATCCGGCCTTGCAATCACCGAAATGAAAGTGATCGACGGCAAACTCCATGCGGTTGCTGGCGACAAAATTCTTGTTAGCACCGACGGTCTCGAGTGGACCACTTGGAAGTTGCCGAGCGGATTTGAAGGGGTGTCACTCAACAAACTGAACACGACCTGGCTCTGTATCGGTATGGATTCTTCCAGTAACGGTCGTGCCGTAACCTCGACCAATGGCATCACATGGTCGGCACCTCAGGTGCTCACCGGGCTTCCCACGGGCCCGCCACTTCAACACGTCACCCGCATTGAGGTCTTCAATGGTCGCTTCATCGGCCAGCGGGCTCAGCGCAACTCGATATTCGGCGATGTTTACACGTCAACGAATGGAATTGCATGGACTCCAGCGACTCTTAATGGAGCAGCAGCATTGGTGACCGCCAACGGGCCCTTCGTTGTGGATTCTGGGATGATTCTAACAGGAGTGAATGCTACCAGCAATCCCCCTCGCGTCCTGCGCAGTGTTGACGGCATGGATTGGACACAGATCGACCTGCCGCCAAACGGAACCACGTCCACTGGTACGCGCGGAGCCATGCGCTGGAATGGCAAGTTTCTATTGTTCTGCTCAGTGACCTTCAATGTGCACGGTTGGATTTCGGATGATGGCATCAACTGGACACTGCAAACCGACAAAACGTGGCCCGGGGGTGTTGATTTCAATGGCAACTTCGTCTCACTCGGCGGAGATGGAGTTTCCGTCGCTTGGGGTGCGAGTCCGTGGACGGCCACCCAAACTTCTATTAAGCCCACCACTGGTGACGCCATTACCTCCTACGCCGTCTTCAACAATCGCGTGGTTTATGGCACCCAGCGCGGCTTCCTCGGTAGTCTAACAGAACCATCCGACCTCAAGCCCTTTGGTGGCACGGTGACAGTGCCAACCCAGATCGTATTTCAGGATAACCGCTTCATCGTGCTCAGGAACGGTAGCTTTGGTGATCGCAATTACATCCCCGTAGTTTCCGGAGACGGTAGCAACTGGCGGAAGATGCGGCCATGGATATGGAACAACAGAACGAACCCCGTGGCCGCCTATCCACTCAGAGGCTTTGGCGGCGGCCACTTTTGGGGAGAGCATGCTTCTGGCACGGCAGGTCCTGCCAAAGGCTTGTTACCGCATGTGATGCCGGAGGTTCCTGTCGCCAACGGGCTGCCAGCATCGCTCACCTCACTCGCTGTGGATGGCAGTACCCTGTTCGCCATCTCCGCCAACAAGATCCATCACAGCACTAACGCCGGTGGATCATGGTCCGAATTAGCCGATGCTCCGGCAATAGCCAGCAGCAGTATCAAGCCAGCCGCATCCCTGTCCCGTTCCGGTTCTCGATGGTTGCTGACCAATGCAGCGGCTGCTTCCTCTTCAGATTATGGCTTCGTGCATTATTCGGATAATGGCACCACATGGACCAAAACAACCGGTAAACCAGGTTACATCACTTCGTTCAACAGCACACTCTACGGACTTGAAAATATGTCGTTTTTACCGGGCGTGGTAAAAGGCTGGAAGTCGACAAACAACGGGGCCACGTGGACGACCGTGACCTTTCACACCACCAACAAACTCGACAACGTTGAGGTTCTCCAGCTTGGCGTATTCAACAATTCTCTAGTGGCTTTGGTTAGAAATAGTAGCAATGCCCGCTCGATCTGGTTTTCCAATGACGGGATTTCTTGGTTCCCCGGCAACACACCATTGGGCATTCAAGAATTCGCTACCGGGCTTGGTCAGTTTGTCGCTTACACAAGCACCGGAGCCATTGTGCAGGCGGGAGCGCCCGTGGTGGGAGGTTCCGCGCCCGTGATCCGCACTGACTATCCCGTGCACGACAGCTCGGTGATCGCCGGA
>JANOKJ010000192.1:0-22548 GCA_031419275.1 Akkermansiaceae bacterium
ATGTCATGCACAAGGCCGTGCTGACCCAAGGGTTTGCGTAACAGATCGGTCATTCACAGCCCCTTTTAGCGTTTCGGCCATCCTACTCCACGTCAGCCGTGGCGTGCGTTGGGACAGCGATCACGTGGTCACGCTCGACGACTCGCTCCAAGGCATTGCCTCAGCACTCGTGCGCGACAACCTCCTTTCCCGCACTCACATCGGCCTCGATTTCTTCGACGCCAGCATCAACCGCATCGCCGCATGGACCATCGGCACGCGCAACACTCTGAAATCTCTACTTATCGCGTTGTTAGAACCCGCTGCACTTCGCGAAGCGGAAAAATCCGGCGATCTCACCACCCGCCTCGCGCTCATGGAAGAACTCAAATCCATGCCATGGGGCGATGTCTGGGATCAATATTGCGAAACACAAAACGTTCCAGTCGGCATGAACTGGGTCAAAGAAACTCAGAAATACGAAGCGACGGTTCTTTCCAAGCGTAAGTAATTTTTTAATCCACTTGAGTGGTTCTTGGTTAGCTTTCGCTTACTTCACTCTTCACCATTCACTCTTCAATACTCCTCCTCTTCCTCACCTGGAACGGGAGGGATCACATCTTCGCGTTGGAGCAGTCTTTCTAGATCGAGATCTGCGATGAGATCAGCAGGAGTGCCACGAACGATCGATGCGTATGGAACGATGCGATCCAGCTCCGCAATCGCGCAGTGCACCATGGAAGAAACGATGTCCGCATCGTATTTCTCGCGTTCGAAAAGATTGGTAACACGGAAAACTAACATTTCACGATCAAGATCATACTCGAAGCCACCGAGGGTAAGTTGTTTATTGGCGCGCATCAATAGTTCCAGCAACGCCGGCATCTGCGGCTCAGCGATAAACATCGGACTCTCGGAAACCACGCTCAGCGCGTTCAATTCAGGAAATGCCTGCACCACAAGATCGACTCGGGTGTGATGCGCTTCAAAGCCTGCACGCAACACCTCGCGGCCTTCGACTAGTTCGGTATGCCAGCCGTTTTTACCAAAAACTTCCTCTACGGATAAAATCTGTCGTGAATGGGGTCTCATGCGTTGCGCCGAGATACTCGCCCAAGCACGGCTTTGGCAAGCAAGCTCCGAAACTTTCTATCCATCGGTTTCAACGAAAGATGCAGCCCCGAGCTCTTCTCATCATTGAAATGCAGGGTCAGCCACTTTTCATCCTCACTGATTTCCGCCACAATGATTTCCTGCCAGAGCACCAGCTGCAGGTTCTTCGAAGGGAAGAAAAACGGAAAAATCTCCAATCCAAGCGGAGTTAAAATCACATACGCATGTTTGGCGAGATGTCTGGTAAGCCAGAAACAAACCAGTGCTAAAACAATACAAGGCAACGCCCACAACGGATGCGGCAGCTCTGGGTTAATGTGCCGATAAGCCCCAGTCGCTACCAAAGTAACTGCCGCACCAATCAAAACCGCCCCCAACACACCAAACCCAACCGCTTGCCCAGATCGAGTAAACCTCAGTTCCTTTTCCGGTTCATTAACCATGAATCAACGATCTTTATCTTCCACCCGAAAATCCCGCTCTTCAAAATCCACAAAATCATCCCCGTCCTTCTTGCGACGCCATGAGTTGAGCAAAACCACAATTCCAAGCCCCATCACAAAAAACGAAGCCTCTAAAATAAACGGGGTCGATAACAAACCCGCCACTCTTCCCACACTCTCACCAACCCAACCCGGAATATATCTCCAAAATACCAAAAGACAGATCACCGATGCCATCAGTGAAAAAATAATCACTCCCCCAACAGCGACCTGTTTGCCTCGATTTTCGTTGGTTGATTGCTTGCTCATCACGGAATATTCAAAACCCTAATCCAAAAACGCCCACCATCCAAACCCTAGTTTGAAAAACATTTCCGAAATCCTTTTAGGCTTATATAAAACCTGCTTTCATCCAGCCCATGATACGCGACGAAGCCAGCCAAACCCTCGACCAGACACTCCGTCAGGAAATTCTGTTCGCTCGTGAACGTGTGTATCACTTCGCAAAACCCACACCTTTCGAACGTCTCGATCTCCCAAATGCGAATTTTGAACTTTGGGTGAAGCGTGAAGACCTTTCCCCCATCAAAGCATACAAATGGCGCGGTGCAGCCAACCGCATGGCCACTCTCAGCGAACTCGAAGCCAAACGCGGTGTCGTCACCGCATCCGCAGGAAACCACGCCCAAGGTGTTGCCCTCGCCGCCAAACAACTCGGCATCCGCGCGCGCATCTACATGCCCCAATCAACACCCAAAGTGAAACAAGAGGCCGTTATCAAACTCGGCCAAGAATACGTTTCCGTGCACCTCGCTGGAGATAGTTACGACGAGGCCGTCAAAGCCGCACGCGCTGACGAAGCATCGACCAAAGCCACCTTTATCCACGCCTACGACGACATCCAAGTCATGGCCGGCCAAGGAACCCTCGCCGATGAAATCGTCCTTTCTGGAAAAGGTCCTTTCGATGTTGCTTACGTCCAAATCGGTGGTGGCGGAATGGCAGCAGGAGTTTCCACATGGCTAAAAGCCTACTGGCCTAACATCGAAATCGTTGGTGTCGAAGGCGAAGGACAAGCCTCCATGACCGCATCCATCCAAGCGGGAAAACCTGTTTCGTTAGATCAGGTCGATCTCTTCTGCGATGGCACCGCCGTCAAACAACCCGGCCGACTCCCCTTTGAAATTTGCCAACATTCCATCGATCGCTTCACAACTGTTAGTAATTCCCAAGTCACCAAAGCCATCCGCAGCTTATGGGATGGCCTGCGCTGTATTTCCGAACCCTCCGGTGCCATGGGACTCGCCGCCGCGCTCAAAGATAAAGATTCTCTACACGGAAAAAAAGTCGTCGTCATTCTCTGCGGTGCTAACATCGACTTCCTTCAAATCGGCCGCATCGCTCAATCCGAAGGCGCATCGTCACGACACAACCGAACCATCCGCGTCAATATTCCCGAAACTCCAGGAACCATGTTAAAACTGTTAGACTCGTGTTTCTCACAGGTCGATATCACCGATTTCCAATATGGGAAAATTGATCAGAAAATCGCTTGGCCTATTTTCTCACTCGCCGCCGAAGAACTCGAAACCATCCAATCCATCTCCGCCAAACTCGACGCGAATGGATACACCTGGCAGGACATCACCGGTGCAACTGATGTCAATTTCCGCGCCATCCCCTTGCGCAGCGATCTCCTCGCCCACCCCGCTTTCCTACGTCTCGACTTTTACGAGCGCCCCGGCGCACTCCACGATTTCCTCGCCAAACAACTCACCGGCAACGAAAACCTCAGCTATTTCAACTACCGCCAATCCGGCGAACGCATCGGCCGTGCCTTGATTGGATTGGATTTCCCCTCCTCCTTTGAGCGCGATGCATTTATTATGTCCCTACCCCCACACGGCGAGGGCTACCGCCTCTGCCAAGTCATCGATCCTGAAACTTCTGCTCGCCTTTCAGGCTCAGCTTCATAATTATCATCTCCCCACATTGTCCGATTTCCTCTCGACAGTACCCACTCACCTGACAAAACTCCAAATCTCTTTCACAACCTCTCTCAATAATGCGGACAGCAATTTTCGGTGACATCCATGCAAATCTTGAAGCTCTTGAAGCAGTAATTGCTGATGCCAAGCAACAAGGCGTCACGGAGTTTGTCTGCCTTGGCGATGTCGTAGGTTATAACGCAGATCCCGTTGCCTGCCTGAACATCATCCGTCAGATGAATTGCCCCACAGTTAAAGGGAATCACGACGCTGACGCATCGGAAAACCACTCACTGGAAAACATGAATCCAGTCGCAGCATTCGCACTGCAATGGACCCGAGAACAACTCGATGATGACCAACGCCTCTGGCTCAAACGCCTACGCATGGTCCGCCAAGTTTCCGATTACACCATCGTACACAGCACCCTAGACCAGCCAGTCAATTGGAACTACGTCACCAATCGCTTTGATGCGATGTCGAACTTCTCCTACCAATTTACCAAGCTTTGCTTCCACGGACATACCCACGTCCCAAAAGTATACGTGAAATCCGATAAAGTCCGCGAGGTCACCGCGGATTCGATCAAAATTGAGGCGAACGCCAAATACTTCATTAATGCCGGCTCCGTCGGACAACCGCGAGATGGCAATCCACGCGCCTGCTACGTCATTTACGATAATGACAGCGAAATCATCGTTTTCCGCAGGGTAGACTACGACATGGCCACGACACAGAAAAAGATTCTCGCCGCCGGCCTCCCCGAAATGCTGGCCGAGCGCCTCGCCGAAGGACGGTAGTTTTCAGCCACTAGCCCAAGGCGTGGAACATTGGAAACAATTACGTGGAACATGGTTTCCCGCTTGACGCTCAACGCTTAGCCTCCGATGCTCGCACCCTTCCGCCTATGGATGCCTGTAGCTTTTTTTGTGAATAACTTAAAATTTTCAAAAATAAGCCCAAACATTCTTCTCGGTATCAGCTTTTTTCAAATTAACTCACAAAATTTCTAAACTTTATATCTTTCATACCCTCATGTTTAAAAAACTTTTTGGAAACATGTTTTCCAGTGACATCGGAATCGACCTCGGAACCGCCAACACCCTCATCAACGTTAAAGATCACGGCATCGTCCTTCGCGAACCCTCCGTGGTCGCCGTCAAAGCCGGAACCAATGAAGTCCTAGCTGTCGGTGACGACGCGAAACGCATGCTCGGTAGAACTCCCGGCAACATCGTCGCTATTCGCCCTCTCAAAGATGGCGTCATCGCCGACTTCGAGGTGACACAAGCCATGCTTCGCCACTTCATTCGGAAAGTAAACAAAGGTCGCCGCAATAACCCACGCGTCCTTATCGCTATTCCTTCCGGTATCACCGAAGTGGAACGTCGCGCCGTTCGTGAATCCGCTGAGCAAGCAGGAGCACGTGAAGTTTATCTCATCGAAGAACCCATGGCCGCTGCGATCGGTGTCGGTCTTCCCGTTCAAGAAGCATCCGGAAACATGATCGTCGACATCGGCGGTGGTACAACAGAAGTAGCACTCATTTCTCTATCAGGAATTGTATACGCACGCTCCGTCCGCACCGCTGGAGACGAACTTGATGAAGCCATCATCCAATACATGAAACGCGCTTATAACCTCATGATCGGTGAGCGCACATCAGAAGATATCAAAATTCGTATCGGCTCCGCAGCGCCTCTACCCAAAGAAATGACCATGGAAGTCAAAGGACGCGACCTCGTCGCCGGTCTTCCAAAAACCATCACCATCACCTCTCAGGAAATCCGTGAGGCGATGTCAGATCCGCTCAACACCATCGTTGATGCGGTCCGTACCACCCTCGAACGCTGCCCTCCAGAACTAGCTGCCGACCTTGTAGATCGTGGAATCGTTCTTGCAGGCGGCGGTGCGCTTCTCAAAGGCCTTGATCGTTTGCTCCGTGAAGAAACCGGCCTACCGGTCCACGTAGCAGAAGATCCGCTCAGCGCCGTTGCAGAGGGAACTGGCAAGGCTCTTCAGGAACTCGCATTCCTCAAGCGCGTAACCAATACTGATCGCTAAGCTTTCAGCTTATGCCTTCCTAACAAATGCAGCTTCCGACCAACCGGTCATGAAACCGCTCAACCTCATCGCACTGCTTCTCTTCCTCGCGGGAGCAACGTGGGCTTTAACTCGAAGCGAAGTTATTGTTAGAGATATCCAAGTCGTTTATTTTAAAATTATCAGCCCAACTCTATCAGCTGGTTCCGCTCTCGAAACCAAAGCCAGAAAATTGTTAGATGAGACTGAACACTCGAAGTCACTCGAAACCAAACTCGCTGCTGTAGATGGAGAGATCGGAAGACTTCGCATCATCGAGTCTCAGTTCGATGCCCTCAAACGAGAAAATAAAGAGCTACGCCATGCGTTAGATTTCAAAAAAGCTACCAACTTTGATGTCGTAGCTGCGCAAATCATTCGCCGTCATCCTACCACTTGGTGGCAAACTATGGAGATCGATGCAGGTGAAGACCGTGGCATCGGCATCCAGCTTTCCGTCCTTTCAAATGAAGGCCTCGTTGGAATTATCGATCGTCCTTTTGAGCATCGTTCCTCAGTGCTCCTCATCACTGATGAAAAATGTCAGGTCTCTGTCCGTGTCGAGGGCACACCGGAAGTCGGCATCCTCAGTGGCCAACGTGGTGGATTTGAAAATAGCCCAAGTCTTCGTCTTCGTTTCATCTCTAAAGACGCTTCGCTCAAAACAGGGCAACGCGTTTTCACCACGGGTCGTGGTGGCCTTTTTCAACCCAACATCCTCGTTGGAACCATACTCACGGTTGAAAAAGGCCCGATCGATTCGGAAGCCCTCGTCGCACCTGCCGTAAACCTCAGCGACCTGGGAACTGTATTCGTCGTCCTTTCTGAAACCCCATAAATTTCAATCTCTTGCTCCGCTATAATCTCAGCACTATAATCTTTCTGCTCATCGCCTTTCTGGTGCAGCAGTTTGTGCCTGCGTTCACAGGCCTAAGCCACGCTCGCTTTATGATCGTGCACCTCGTGTTTCTCTGCTGCGCAGTCACCGTAACCACTCCAACCATGCTTTTGTTGGCTTTCATTGGTGGATTGTTATGGGACGCACAATGCTACCTCGCTCCGATCGTAGCCGACCCAGAGGTCTATACACATCCCGTAGAATCACTGCGTTTCGGCTACTCTATCATACTTTTCGGTGTCGCTGGATTTCTCATGCAAGGTCTTAATCCGGTCTTTCGCCAGGGCAAGTGGCAGTTTTCCGCCATCCTTTCCGGAATCGCTATCTTTCTTTATCTAACAGCCGAATTCATTGTGATCTCTTTCATTAGAGGAGATTTCACGATTACCCGCTCCATCCTTAGATTGATGTTTTACACCTCAATTCTAACTATGACTCTCTCCCCAATCATTTTCTGGATACTCTATCAAATTTCCAATCTTTTTGATCACTCCCTCTACCCAGAGGCTAGAAAATCAAAAAGCTGGTAACACAAACATGGAACCGAAATACAAACTTAGACTCTACCTCCTAACCATCCTCATATTGGTTGGGTTCGGGACATTGTTGTCTAACCTCTATGAATTTCAAATCGAGCGCCAAAGCGAATTCCAAGCCCTTGTCCCTGGTAACCGCACTGTCACCATTCGTGAACCCGGTATACGTGGTGAAATTACCGACCGCAACGGTATCCCCCTTGCCCGCAACCTCCGCAACTACGTCGCGACCTTCAATCTAGATGAAATCGTTAACGCCTATACTCATCAATACGATGATAGTCCTAAAATCGAACGACTAGTCAAACGTGATGGATTCGATCGTGCCACCGAAGAAAAAGACATCGTAAAGATCGTCAATATTTCAACTATTGCTCCACTGCAACAACTCGGATTAGCGAAAAACTATAACGCATCCGCACTGCGCACACATTACCTCACTCACCGTGGTTTTGTTCCTTTCACTTACCGTGCAGATCTCACCTACGAGGAATTCTCACGCATGGCAGAAAGAAACCTCGAGTTCCCAGGCGTCACACTCGGCATCCGCCCACAGCGTCAATACCCATACGGCACTTTAGCCTCACATGTTCTCGGGTATATGAAACAATGGGAAAAAGGCGATATCTCGTCTGCTGATAAACGTACTTATGATCACTACATCGGCGATGATAGAGGCATCGCCGGAGTCGAAGCAACCATGGACTCATACCTGCGTGGACCCGAGGGCATCAAAACCGTTCTCAAAGACGAAAAAGGCCGCACGATTGGAATGCTCGATTACACCAAACCAGGCATTGGAGCAAAAGTCGAACTTACGATTGATGCCCGCATCCAATATTTGTTAGAAAATACACTCCGCCGTGCCGGACGCGCAGCTGGAGTTGTGCTCGATGTCCGAACGGGTGAGGTCATCGCCATGGCATCCGTTCCTGACTACGATCCGAATACTTTCATCCCCTCGATTTCCAGTGAGAAATTCAAAAGCTACACATCAAAGCCCCAACTCTCGCCATTCACTAACCGTGCGATCTCTTCTTTCACTCCCGGTTCCACTATGAAAGTCCCGACAGCGATTGCAGGTGCGCTAAGCGGAATGTCTAGCCGGTCTTTCTCATGTGAGGGATTTGTGCCCTACGGAAAACATAACGTAGGCTGCTGGCTTTGGAATAAAAGCCGTGGTAGTCACGGCTCACTCACTCTCCCAAAAGCTATCCAACAATCTTGTAATCCCTACTTTTGCAAACTCTCAAATGCCATCGGTTGGAAAGCTATGGTCGACGGATTTTCTCTAGTCGGTCTTGGTAAAAAAACTGGAATCGAGCTTCCTAACGAAGACCCTGGCATCCTTCCGGGATCTCGCTCGTGGCGAGCCTCCACTCCGGGTGCAGTCATGACTCCGGCCCTAACAGCCATGCTTTCCATCGGCCAAGGTGACACAATGGCCAGCCCTTTGCAACTTGCCGCAATGCTAGCACCTATTGCAAACGGCGGAAAATATTACCAACCTCGCATCGTCAAAAAAGTAGTCGCAGGAAATGGCACCACCTTAGTTTCTGATTTTCCAAAACTAGAAGTCGATCTTCTCACCTCAGGAATCAAAGAAAGCGATCTTGCTCTCATCCGTCTTGGGATGTGGAAAGCTGTCAACGAAGCAGGCGGAACCGCTGGTAAAGTTAGAATGAAAGATTACGAGATCGCCGCAAAAACAGGGACCGCACAAACCGTAGACAACGGCCAAAAATCAAACAATTCATGGGTCATGTCTTTTGCTCCTTACGATCAACCACGCTATGCCGTCGTAATCATGGCACAATCTGCTGGCTCAGGTGGTGGCGTCTGTGGCCCTCTGGTCAATATGGTTTACACGGGAATATTTGCCCAAGAAGAAGGCATGCGCCTGCCGATAAAACCTCAAAGCGAATACCCAGGCCACCTGCATCGAATCGAAGCCATTGAACCCATCAAAGACGTTCTGGCCGCGATCCAAGCCACCGAAGCTCCAGTCTCAAACCCCAACTCTATCGCCTCATCTAATGATGAGGACGGTGAAACTGGCAACGAAATTGGCGACATTTTACCTACATCCATCCCATCAACCTCAACAACCATCAGTTCTCCCAAACCAACCATAACCCAAGAAACCGACCGTGAGGGACAAGTGATCCCGCGCGCCACTCCTATCGTTGAGTGAAATCGAATTTATCCATTATCAAACATCTAAACCAACACAACTCGTGATCAAAAAAATTAAAAGACTACTCGGAATCGGAAATACCGATCCACTCGAAGGCAACACCATCATCGTCAACGTTGAAAAACTCGAACGCCGCGTTGCTCTGTTAGAAGACGGCGTCCTCGAAGAATACACCGTCGAACGCGAAGGCGATCAAAATATCGTCGGAGGTATATTCAAAGGCCGCGTCAAAAACATCGAGCAAGGCCTGAAAGCCATGTTCGTCGATATCGGCCTCGATAAAAACGCTTTCCTTCACTTCTGGGATGCCATTCCAGCAGCACTCGACGGAGGACTCGAAGAGATCGAGCGCGAAGGCTCTAAAAAGAATCAAAAGAAGATCACCTCAAAAGACATCCCGAGCATCTACCCAGTTGGCTCGGAAATCGTCATTCAGGTTTCCAAAGGTCCGATTGGTACGAAAGGCCCACGCGTCACCACCAACATCTCACTCGCAGGTCGTTACCTCGTCCTCATGCCATTCACCGAACAATTCGGTATCTCTCGGAAAATCGATGATCCACAAGAGCGCCAACGCCTCCGCAAGATTGTCCAGAAACTCTCCGTCCCCGAGGGCATGGGCATCATCATGCGCACCGTTGCCCAAGGAACCCGTGCTCGTCATTTCGTCCGCGACCTCGCGATGTTATTAGAGCAATGGGATAAAATCGATCAGCGCCGCGCAAACAATCCCGCTCCTTGCTGCGTGTTCCAAGAACCCGGCTTGATCGAAAAAACCGCTCGCGATTTCCTCACCGATGAGGTCGATCAGGTCATCTGTGATGACGAGCAAACCACCGAACTCATCCGCGAGATCGCAGGAAAAATCTCTCGTCGCTCTAAACGCCGGATTCGCTACATGTCGGGCGCATCCCAGCCGATCTTCGAAAAGGTCAACATTCAGAAACAAGTGGACGAGGCTTTCTCTCGCCAAGTCTGGCTGAAATGCGGCGGCTACATCGTCATTGATGAAACCGAAGCCCTCATCTCTGTCGACGTCAACACTGGTCGCAACCGTGGCTCCAAGGACGTTGATAAAATGATTCTCCAAACCAACATCGAAGCCGCAGAAGAAGTCGCGCGCCAACTCCGCCTCCGCAACATCGGTGGTTTGGTCGTCGTCGACTTCATCGACATGCGCCATCGCAAAGACCAAGCGGCGGTTTACAAAGCGATGAAGGAACGGGTCAAACGCGACAAAGCAAAAACTCAGATCCTTCAAATTTCCGCCATCGGCCTCATGGAAATGACCCGCCAGCGTCTCAACGAATCCCTACGTGATTCGATGTATGAGCCCTGCCCTTACTGCCAAGGCCGCGGCCGCGTCAAAACGCCGATGACCATGTCCATCGAGATTCAACGCCGACTCAACACCATCATCCAAACCCATCGCGACCAAGTCGGCGATCTGATCGTTATCGTGAACTCGGATGTCTTGAATCGCTTCAAAAAAGAAGATGCAAAAGTCCTCGTCGAGCTCGAGCGCTCTCATGCTGGCCGCCTCATCTTCCGCTCTGATCCAACTCTCAACCGCGAACGCTTCGCGATTGTAGACGCAGCAACGGACAAGACCATCGACCAAGGATGATCTGATTTTTAGGCATATTCTCTGCTTACGGAACTGAGTAAATCAACCACTCTGCACTCTCCTTATTCATGCCACGCAAAACCAAACTCATCGTCACCCTCGGTCCTGCGACTGAATCGGCCGAAATGATAGGCAAACTCATCGACGGCGGAGTCAATGTATTCCGCCTGAATATGAGTCATGCGAAACATGAATGGGCCGCAGAAATGACCAAGTTGGTCCGCAAGGAATCCGAAAATCGCGATGCCCACATCGCCGTTCTCTTCGATCTCACCGGACCTTCGATTCGCACGGGTGATCTGGAGAAAGCTTACGATCTTAAAGAAGGCGATAAGGTTGAGTTTCGGCGTGCCGATGTAGAACCGTCCATTCCCCTTTCTACGACGGTTAACTACCCCGGTCTGATGCATGATGTCAGCGAGGGCAACACGCTGGTCGTCGATAACGGAGCCCTACTCATGCGTATCGACCGTGTGGCGGACGACCGCATCATCTGCGATGTCCGCACTCCAGGTAGCATGGGATCTCGCAGGCATATCAATTTACCTGGCGTCCGTCTCAACCTTCCTGCCCTAACAGAAAAGGACCACAAAGACCTCGCTCTCGCCGTGGAATGCGGAGCTGATTATATTGCAGGCTCATTTGTTCGCGATGCAGCTCATGTTCGTGAACTACGAGATGCAATGAAAGCACTCGAGGGAGAATCTCAAATCGTGGCAAAAATTGAGGATCAAGAAGCGATCCGAAATATCGATGCCATTATTCAGGAATCCGACGTCATCATGATCGCTCGTGGCGATCTTGGTATCGAAGTAGACTTTGCTGACCTCCCTATTCTCCAGCGCCGAATCGTCAAACGGTGCCACGAACTTGGAACTCGGGTCATAGTTGCGACTCAGTTGTTAGAATCGATGATCATTAACCCGACTCCGACCCGCGCCGAAGTCACCGATGTAATGAATGCCGCTTATGAAGAGGCGGATTCGCTCATGCTTTCCGGTGAAACTTCAGTCGGAAGATATCCAGAGCGATGCGTCGAAGCGATTGTCCGCATCGCATCCCGCATCGAGCGCTCGGGTGGACATGGCTTTGGACAGAATGTAATTTTACGTGATGAACGCCAGAAAACCGCACGTGCAGCCGTAACACTGGCTGATTCATTAGTTGATGCACGGCTTGTGGTTCTTACTCGCCGCGGAGTGCTCGCTAATCACATCGCCTTGATGCGTCCACGCACTGCAGCATTCTTTGCTTTCACTCCAAAGGATCGTGTCTGTCGCCAGCTTTCTCTCACACGTGGAATCCGCGCATTCCAAATGCCTTTCTGCTCGAATATCGAGGAAACCGTCCAGCGTGCCACCGCTCAACTGCGCGAAGCCGGACTCGTCCGCGCCGGAACCCCCATCGTCATCGTTTCCGATATCCTATCCGATCACTTTGCAGCAAATTCAATTCTGCTGCATCACGCGTGATGGGGATTATTCCCCGTCCCCAACGGGGACAACGGTGAAAGCGAAGGGTGAATCCCTCAAAGGATTCACCCTGGTATGACAATTCCATATCCCCGCGCCCCAACGGGGCGCACGGAACTTTGCCTGCATCAACGTTCATGTTTTATCGACCTCCGTGCGCCCAGTTGGGGCGCGGATCATTTTCTCGAATCCCGTTCCAGGGTGCCGATTGGCACCCTTCGCTTTCACAGTTAGCCCCGTCGGGGCTAAGATGGATGTGGATTCATCGCTTGATGATAATCAGCTCACCACCAAGTTCATGATCTTACCCGGAACGTAAATCACCTTACGAAGCGTTTTCCCTTCGGTGAGTTCCTTGATTTTCTCACAAGCAAACGCCAACGCTTTCGCATCGTCTTCGGAGGCATCCATCGCCATCCAGATCCGATCCCGCAACTTGCCATTAACCTGCACCACCAGTTCACACTCGGTGCGAACTAATGCCTGCTCATCATAAGTCGGCCATACCGATTCCGAGAGCGATGCAGCGGGAAGATTGAAAGCTTTAGCCACATGTTCGTTGATCTCCTCGGAAAGATGCGGAGCAAATGGATTGAGTACGGTGAGGAATTGTATGAATTCTTTTACTGGAACTTTTCCTGCCTGCGTGAACGCATTGGTGCAGATCATCATTTGTGAAATCGCTGTGTTGAAACTCAATTTCTCGATGTCTTCTCCAACTTTCTTGATGGTTTCATGCACGACTCGGCTGAGTTCCTTATCCGTGCAAGCTTCACCCACCACTTTATCGGAAACTTCACCATCTTCTGTCATCGCCAAACGCCAGACACGAGCGAGGAAACGGGAAACCCCTTCTACACCCTTCATCTGCCATGGCTTCACCTGCTCCAACGGACCCATGAACATTTCATAAAGGCGCAGTGAATCAGCTCCGTATTCTTTCACGACATCGTCGGGATTGACCACGTTGCCACGAGACTTGGACATTTTCTGGCCGTCGGCACCTAGGACGAGGCCCGGCGCGAAATAGCGTTGAAAAGGCTCAGTGCCGGAGACGTGACCCAAGTCGAAAAGGACCTTGTGCCAGAAACGCGAGTAAAGCAGATGGAGAACCGCATGCTCCGCTCCTCCGACGTAGAGATCGACCATGCCGGGCTTTTCGCTGGTCCAATAATTTTCGGCTTCTTTCGAAATAAAACGATCCGCGTTTTTGTTATCGCAGTAACGAAGATAATACCAGCACGACCCCGCCCATTGCGGCATGGTGTTCGTTTCACGCGTGAATCCATCAGGCAAGTTCACCCATTCGGTGGCTTTGGAAAGTATTGGCTCGGGAGAACCACTTGGCTTGTAATCATCTAACGGCGGAGCCAACAACGGCAACTGATCATCCGACAACGCGTAGTGCTGACCGTCTTTCCAAATGATTGGAAACGGCTCACCCCAATAACGCTGACGAGAAAACAACCAATCACGGAGTTTGAACTGAATCTTGCGCTTACCTTGGTTGTTAGAAACCAACCATTCGATTATTTTAGTCTTCGCTTGAGCTGTAGACAAGCCGTCGAGAAAGCCGGAGTTGATGGCCGTTCCAGCAGCAGTGTATCCCTGCCAATCAGAATCATCTTTCGGCTGTACAACCTGACGGATAAGTAATTGGAATCGCTGAGCAAATTCAAAATCCCTATCATCATGCGCCGGCACCGCCATGATCGCGCCCGTACCATAACCCATCATCACATAGTCCGCGATCCAGATCGGGATCTGCTCACCGTTCACCGGATTCACCGCGTAAGCACCTGTGAACACACCGGATTTATCTTTGTTCAAATCACCGCGATCCAAGTCAGACTTCGATGCGATGGATTTCTGATAGATTTCAACCGCCGATTTATTTTCCGCAGTTGTTATTTCCGAGACAAACGGATGCTCAGGCGCAAGAACCATATAAGTCGCACCAAACAACGTATCTGGACGCGTCGTGAATACCTCAACTTGAGAATTGAAATTTAAAATTTGAAACTTAACCTCCGCTCCTTCGCTTCTGCCGATCCAGTTTTTCTGCAACAGTTTGATACCTTCCGGCCAGTCGAGCGTGTCGAGTTCGTCGATCAGGCGTTGCGCGTATTTCGTGATGCGCAACATCCACTGACGCAGCGGTCTGCGCTCAACTGTGTGACCTTTCGATTTCCATTCCTCAACTTCCTCGTTCGCCAACACCGTGCCTAAATCTGGTGACCACCACACTGGCGTATCAGCAACAAAAGCTAAACGCTCAGCATCAATCTGTTCCCGGCTCCAGCCTTTCGCCTCAAGTTCGGAAATCGGCCGTGCACGATTCGTTTCCTCACAGAAATACGAATTGTAAATCTCTAGGAAAATCCACTGAGTCCAGCGTACGTATTCCGGATCGGTAGTCGCGATCTCGCGCTCCCAATCATAGGCAAAGCCCAGTGATTTCAGCTGACGGCGGAAAGTTTCGATGTTCGCCGCAGTCGTGATCGCCGGATGCTGACCAGTCTTGATCGCGTATTGCTCCGCAGGCAAACCAAACGAATCATAACCCATCGGGTGCAAAACATTGAATCCCCGCATCCGTTTGTATCGGCCAATAATATCCGTCGCCGTATATCCTTCTGGATGGCCGACGTGTAAGCCCGCGCCACTCGGATACGGAAACATATCGAGCACATAATACTTCGGCTTAGTGGCATCAAAGCTCGCGTCGCCCGGATTTGGGGTGCGGAACGTTTGCTCAGCATCCCAGCGGGATTGCCATTTGGGTTCAAATTGACTGAAAGGAAATGGTTTACGTGATTCGGACATAGTCTGCGGTGGGCGGGAAACTTGCTCAATCCCCGCCCCAATGAAAAGAAAAACCCTGCTCAATCGATGGACTGAGCAGGGTTTCTGAACAAAAGTAGTCCCCAAAATCTATTTTTTGATCAAACTCTTCAAATGCTCCACATACGCCTCTGGTCCGCCTTCGCGGTAGCCGATATCTTCGGTAAATTTTTTTCCAGATGCATCCAAAAGATACAAGGTTGGATAGCCCTCAACCTCAAATTCCATATCTAGCTTTTTATTCTGCGCTTTCAGTTCGGCGCTCTGCTTTTTCTTCTTGGGAAAATCGACCTCGACCAAAACTAAGTTGTCCTTCGCATAATCCTGGAACGCTTTTTTACTTAACACTTCCTTGTCCAATGTGATGCACCAGCCACACCAATCGGTACCAGTGAAATAGATCAAAATCGGTTTATTCTCCTGCGCCGCCTTGGCTTTGGCAGCGTCAAAATCATGCATCCAAATGGATTTTTGCGAATAGGCGTATCCAATTCCAGCAAGACTAAGAATCAAAATACCAAAAGCAACCAGCAGCTTTAATCGTGAAGATTTCATACTTAATCTAAATCCTTGTTTTCAAGTGTGATCTCGAGATGCTCCACAAAACCCTCAACACTCGGGTGTTCCGCTGCGTTAAATCGACTGAACTCTTTACCATTCGAATCCAACAATACGGCCGTAGGATATCCTGAAACCTTATATTGTTTTAAATATGGCGTATTCTTTTCCTTCAACTCCTTATCCCCATTCGGATAATCCAAATGCACCAATACGTAATTCTTCGAAGCTTGTTTGAAGAACTCATTTTTAGAAAAAACTTTCTTGGACATCATGATGCAATATGGACACCAATCCGAGCCTGTGAATTCCAACATGACTGCCTTGTTTTCTTTTTTCGCAATCACAAGAGCCGCCTCAACTTCCGTCTCCCAACCTTTGGGCGCTTTAGCACAAGCGGTCGATACGATTGCCGCAGCAAAAAACGAATATATCGCGAGATGATTTAAAAAATTCATACTGTTATAGATACTCACGAAGTCATTATATTCTAAAAATCTTGGCGAAATAGAAAAAAAATCAGAAACCCTGTTCATGCCGAATCTCCCGCGCCTCATTATTGCCACCCGCAATTCCCACAAAACCGAAGAAATCCGTCATATCCTCGGCGATCGCTTCGAGATCCTCGATGTCACCGCTTTTCCCGATCTTCCAGAAATCAATGAGACCGGAACCACCTTTCTCGAAAATGCCCGACTCAAAGCACTAGGCATCAGCACCCACATCGATGGCTGGGTGCTCGCTGATGACTCCGGACTAGAGGTAGATGCGCTCGGCGGCGCACCGGGAGTCTGGTCGTCTAGCTTCGGTGGAGAAGAAGGGAACCATTCAAAAAACAACCTACGCCTCCTGACAGAAATGGCCGATCACGAACAACGTAGTGCTCGCTTCTTGTGCACACTTGTTCTCGCCAAAAACGGTCAGGAAATTGCCAACTTCCACGGCATGGTCGAAGGCGAAATCACCCGCGAACCCTCCGGAAATGGCGGTTTTGGATACGACCCCTTATTTATACCCACAGGTTATTCACAAACTTTAGCCGACCTTGGTCCTGACATCAAAAGCCAGCTAAGCCATAGAGCTAAAGCAATTCAATCGTTTGTTTTAAGTGTTAATTTAGGCGATTTACTTAACCTATAGAAAATATTTGAACTTCCTTACTATTTCAGGAATACTGGTCGCATGAAACGATCGCTTGTCGCCCTATTACTGCTCGCAGTTGGCGTGTCACTGAGTTCCTGCTCAAGCCAAGTTTATGCCAAAAAGCCGGTATCGTATCGATTTGAGCATGGCAAAACCGCTCTCATTCGAGACGGCATTGCCTACGCTCCGCGCAACGCGCCAACCGCGGTCAAGAAAGCCATCGCAGCTGGAAACCGCCTACAAGGCAAACCCTACAAATGGGGTGGTGGCCATGCAAACCATCTCGACAACGGCTACGATTGTTCGGGAACCACTTCGTATGTTTTACGCGAAGCGGGCTTGCTCCGTGGCTCGCTCACATCGAGTGGTTATTTCAATTACGGCAAAAAAGGCGAAGGAGATTGGATAACGATCTATGTGCGGAAAGGTCACGTTTTCATGACCGTGGCCGGACTCAGGCTGGATACTGGCGGTGGCAGCGATAGCACCGGGCCAATGTGGAAAACCGCAACCCGCGGCAGCAAGGGCCATGCAATGCGTCATCCGAGGGGACTTTGATCCGCCCGAATCACTTGCTCCATCTCACCAAAGCCTGACAACACTCGGTCGGCTTGGCTGAAATCTAAACCTGAGGTCACGCGATTCGGCACGATCCACGCCATCATACCAGCTGCTTTAGCTGCGTTAAGACCGTTGAGCGAATCTTCGATCACAAGGCAATCTGAAGGTGCGATCTTCAGACGACGAGAAGCCTCAAGAAACAAATCAGGCGCGGGTTTGATTTTAGGAGCATCACCCTTGCAGACAATTTCTTGGAAAAAACCAATCAATCCTAATTTTTCCAGCCACCCATCAACCCAATGATGCGACGAACTGGAAACCACTGCAGTGGGGATGCCTCGCTCAACTAACAATTTCAAAACGTCCACAACACCTTCGATCGGCCCTTGTTTTTCCAGTGCTGAGCGGATTCGAACCTGGCGACGCTCATCCATTTTGATCCAATCGAACTGAAGCTGGGTGAGATCCTCGAGGTGCAATTTGGGCGACCACGCATCGAAATCGGAACCAATGCAGCGCGTGTAGAGAGATAGTGGTAAGTCTTGCCCATGTTCCCGAAAAGTCTCCCACCACGCCTGATAAATTTCCCACTCGGTATCCACCAAGATTCCATCAAAATCGAAAAGAACAGCAGATACGGGCATGCCCTTCGATGGGAAAACCTAACTCATCCTGCAAGTGTGAAATGGTAAACTTCACTTAATAGTTAAGATTTCCGATTTTCATTGGCAGCTTCGCCTTATTCTGCAATAGAATCACGCGTCTTCTAAGAAATTTCTCAACCAGATGAACGTTTCCTCCTTTATCGGCATTTCCTCCGCTGTGTTACTCACCTGGCTTGGAGTTACTTATTTTCACCAAGTTCCGCACGATCGATATCCCAAGCAGAATCGCCAAAGCGCTAGTAATACTGACGTTGCTCCGATTACCAATGAAGAATCAATCACCGTTTCTCACATCGAATAACACCAACATTTATGTCCGACGCTCCAATACCCACTGATACCAAATCGATAAAAATGGAGCTTCAACCAGGAACTTACTGGTGGTGCTCTTGCGGCAGAACCAGTCACACCCCTTTCTGCGATGGCTCTCATAAAGGCACCGGACTTCAGCCAAAAAAATTAGTAATTGATGAAGTCACCACGGTCAGCCTCTGCCAGTGTAAAGCCTCTCTGAACGCTCCTTTTTGCGATGGCTCACATCGCCAACTTTGATTTTTCTAACATACATTCTTTCAATCTCTTCTTTAACAAAGATCAACCACCCAACAGAATCATGAGATTTCTCTATCGAGCCATCATCATGTCACTTGCCGCCGCCTCTTGGAGTTGTGGCGTGGGGCCTTTCCAGAACAATTGGAAATCTTCTGTAGATCATCAAGTTAGCCAGCTAGGCTACCGAAATTGGATCGTCATCGCTGAAGCGTCATTTCCTGCCCACAGCCGATCCGGAGTCAGCCAGATGAACTCTAATGCGGAAATTCCTGAGGTAGTGGATTACGTTCTGAACGCTCTGGAAAAAACCCAACACGTTAAACCGAATATCTACCTCACCCGTGAAGTGCGTGCGGTCGAGAATGATGTCGCACCCGGCATAGATATCTTGAAAGATCAGATCAAAGAAGCCTTACACGGCCACGAATCCACCGAGATCGATCAACAATCCCTGCTGACGCTCATCGAGTCCGCCCAGAGTAACTTTGATGTTCTGGTAATTCGCACACAGACAGCTCTTCCCTATACCTCGGTTTTTCTTGAATTGCAGCCCGGTTACTGGGATGCAGAGTCAGAAAAGGAATTACGGCAAAAAATATCACGCGAACGCTTAGAAAAACTCGCACGCCCCACACCTTGAGTTCAGGATCTTTTACGTGACTCGAAACGAAGCGCTAAAAATCGAACGTGAAGCCGCATGGATTGGCGATGCTGTGTTAGCTCTATATGCCAGACAATTTGTGTTAGACGAGCGCAAATGCATGGATGGTGTATGGTTCACCCACCTCACTTCCAATGAATTTTTGAGTTCCTTCGGAAACCCAACCAGTGTCGAAGCCATCATCGGAAATATTTATCGAAACGAAGGTTTGGCAGCAGCTCACGCATACATCGAAAAAGAATTCGTGCCGCTGTTTAGAAAACAGATCGTGAAGAAAATCCGTTAGTCCACCCGCTAGACTCCCTGCCAGCCAAGTTTCTGGCGAAGGGCTTCGTAAAATGAAGTACCTTCAAGGCGCAGTAGATGAAATGATCTGGAGGATTTTTTCACAACCACCCGATCACCGGGATCGATGCGTGTGGTGTCTCGACCATCAACCGTAAAAATCATCGTTCCATCGTCATCATACTCTGGCGAAATTTCGATTTCGACATCGTCGGATAAAACCAATGCACGCTGACTCAAGCTGTGCGGACAAATCGGCGTGATCGCTATCACCGAAGCCTGTGGTGTGATCAATGGTCCGCCAGCTGAAAGTGAATATGCTGTCGATCCAGTAGGAGTCGCGACAATCAATCCATCAGCGCGATAACGATTCAGCCACTCGCCATCTACTTTCGCGATTAACGTAACCAGACGTCCAGTTTCACCGCGTGCCACGGTGACTTCGTTCAAGCCATGATAGGTTTCAACGGCACCGGATTTACGAATGACTCGGGCATCTAGCAACATCCGCACGCTGGTACGGTAACTTGCCGTTGCCACGGCATCAGCAAAGGCTTCGATTTCGTCATCTGTGCAGGTGGTGAGAAACCCAAGCGTGCCGATATTAATCCCAGCGACGGGCTTTTCAAAAACTCCCAAACGCGCCACAGCATGCATCATCGTGCCATCACCTCCGAGCACGGCTGCGATATCCACATGATCAGCAAAAGTGCTCGCATCAATCTCTGAAACCTCCCCAGCAAGTTCGGCAGTTTCGCGATCCATAATGCATTCGCATCCTCGCTGCTCAAGCGCAGCTCTAAGCGCCAGCAAGGTTTTTAATCCACCAGCTTTTCTCGGGTTAAGAAGTAATCCGACTTTCACGATGAACCAAGGTGTGATGAATCCCTCGCTCTGACAAGAAAGTTACTACCTAAAACTAAAAATCCGCAGCCCCGATCATTCGTGGGTTGCGGACTTTTAAAAGGGTCGAAAGAATATCGCTTACTTCGCAGCAGCAACCACATCTGCGGCAGTCATGCCGAGTTCTTTCATGACGACATCGCCAGGAGCGCTGATACCAAAACGATCGATGCCAAGGGTCTTGCCTTCAGTGCCGACGTATTTCCACCAGATATCGGTAACACCAGCTTCAATAGAGACCCGTTTGGTGCAGGCTTTCGGTAAAACGCTTTCTTTGTATTCAGCGGATTGTCTTTCAAAGCGCTCGACGCAAGGCATGGAAACCACGCGCACACCGTCACCAAGCTGCTTGGCAGCCTCGACGCAATGTTGCAACTCGGAACCTGTGCCGATGAGGATGGTTTTCAACGCACCGGTTTCTTTCACAGCCACATAAGCACCGCGAAGCACGCCATCGCGACGCTCTTGAACGGAAAGATGGTTCATCGTTGGAATAGCCTGACGGGTCAGAATAAGAGTGGTCGGACCATCGGTGCGGTTCATCGAAGCGATAAACGCGCCTGCGGTTTCCTCTGGATCTCCTGGGCGGATCACATCGAGACCTGGAATGACACGCAAACCGCTAACCGTTTCAACCGGTTGGTGAGTTGGGCCGTCTTCGCCGACTCCGACGGAATCGTGGGTGAAGATAAACACGGTTGGAAGTTTCGAGAGAGCCGCCAAACGGATAGCAGGACGAACGTAATCCGCGAACACACAGAACGTCGCGCCGCTTGCACGGAAGAGACCGTCGTAAGCGATACCGTTGCAGATCGCACCCATCGCATGTTCGCGAATGCCGAACCAGATGTTGCGTCCGGTGGGGTTGAGGCGGCTGAAGTCACCTTGGCCATTTAGATAGTTTTTGGTCGATCCAAAAAGATCCGCGCTACCTGTTAGAAATTGTGGAATAGCTTTGGCGACATCGTTGATGACTTTCGCGCCAGCGGAACGGGTCGCGTCTTTGTAATCAGCTGGGAATGTGGCGATCTTCTCGCTGAGATCCGTTGGGGTGGAAAGCGAAATTCCTTCGATCAACTCTTTGGCAAGCTCCGGATTCGCCTTCGTCCAGGCATCATAAGTCGCCTGCCAGTCGTTAAACTTCTTCACCAGAGCTTCCTTGCGCTCCGCGAAATAGCTTTTGGTTTCCTCGGAAACGAAGAAGTGCTCGTCTTTCGGAAGACCCAGACCGGCGCGCGCCTCTTCGATAAATTTTGCACCGCCTTCGCCGTGCGCCTTTGCCGAGCCAGCGACTTCTGGGATACCTTTGCCGATGAGTGTCTTTGCGATGATCACTTTAGGCTTGTTGTCGTTGTTCGCTTTCGCCACTTGCAACGCCTTTTGCACGGCATCTAAATCGTTTCCGTCGATTTCTACAGCATCCCAACCTTGGGTTTCGAAGTATTGCTTAGCGTTCTCGCTCTGAGTCAGCTCCGCCATCGCATCAAGCGTGACGTCGTTGCTATCGTAAATGAGGATCAGGTTGTCCAAACCGTTGTGACCGGCGAAAGCGATGGCTTCTTTAGCAACACCTTCTTGAAGACAACCATCACCATGCAGAGCAATGATGTGATGATTGAAAAGCGTGTGATCGGCGGTGTTGTAAATCGCAGCAGCGCGTTTTCCAGAAATCGCGAATCCAACTGCGTTGGCGATGCCTTGGCCGAGCGGACCAGTGGTCGCTTCGACACCTGGAGTTTCATGATACTCAGGATGTCCCGGTGTGATGGAATGCAGTTTGCGGAAAGAAGCGACGTCGTTTTTAGAAACCGCATAACCCGAGAGATGCAACCAGCTATAAAGGAACATCGAACCGTGACCGGCAGAGAGGATGAAACGATCGCGATTCAACCAACGCGGCGCATCGGGATTAAAATTCATGGCTTCACCGAAGAGAACCGCGCCGATTTCGGCACAGCCGAGCGGGAGACCAAGGTGTCCGGAGTTACAGGCGTGGACGGCGTCCATGGCGAGGCCACGGGCTTCGTTTGCAGCAGTAGTA
>JANOKJ010000193.1:0-52204 GCA_031419275.1 Akkermansiaceae bacterium
AATCAATCCTAGCACTCTGGGTGAAAGGCGTGGCTGTATCCATAGTGCGATCATGGATGTGGATGGAGACGGCGATATGGATTTCATCGGATCAAACCGGATGCTCTTTTGGCTGGAGTGCCCAGCTAAGCCGTTCTCTGAAAAATGGAATCTTCGCATGATGAATTATGATGTGAATGGTGCGCATTGTGTGATCACAGGCGATGTTGACCGCGACGGTAAACACGAAATCATCGCCAATTCCGAGCGTGACGAGAAGACCAGTAAAATTCCCTTTTCAATCACTTTTTTCAGAGTGCCGAAAGATCCGCACGTTGACCAGTTATGGAAGCCGATTGTCTTCGCAGACAAGGACGCTCCGGGGCGCAACCATTACATGGGATTTGGTGATGTGAATAAGGATGGGCGTCCTGATATCTCTTGCGCGGGTGTCGGTGTGCAAGGCGCTGCCGACGGTTGGTTCGCTTGGTGGGAACAACCGGAAAACCCAGATCAAGCATGGAAAAAACATGTGCTTTCAGATAAGGAAGAAGGAGCGTCTAACATTTTGAATTGCGATATCAACAACGATGGACATATGGACTTTGTTGGAAGCCGTGGCCACGGAAAAGGGGTTGTTGTGTTTAAGGGTCCGGAATTCGGCAGCACGGAAATCGATGCGACTCTTGTGTCGCCACACAGTTTGGCCGTGGCTGATTTGAACGCTGATGGAGCCCTAGATATCGTCTCTTGCGGATCGAATCCTGACGGTATTGCCGTGATCTATCTCAATGATGGCAAAGGCAATTTCACCCGCCAAATCATTGGCGAAAACCAAGGTTCTTACGATATCCGGATCATTGACATGGATGGTGATGGTGATCTTGATGTTTTGATTGGCGGAGCTGGCACTAAGAACATCGTCTGGTACGAGAGT
This sequence comes from Akkermansiaceae bacterium, assembly GCA_031419275.1. GTDB lineage: Bacteria > Verrucomicrobiota > Verrucomicrobiia > Verrucomicrobiales > Akkermansiaceae > Luteolibacter. Next base: position 917 of record JANOKJ010000193.1, read on the forward strand.
CCATTGCGATAGGATGGATTCGATGGGTTTTGCTTGAACGAGCGGTTTCCTTGTGAAACCAAAGGATATCGAGCCAATCCCGCTGGGAAAACGGAGGCTCTATACAAAAATCACGCCCAAAACCAACTTGGGGTAATCCGGATCAGCTGACATGGAAAAATTATTTTGGTAAATGGCAAAAGCAGTTCATATCTATAAGATAATGTTCGCCGATGTCTTTTCATCTTTAATAATTGTTCACTGTTAGGACAAGTGTCTGAAAATTAAATTCTACGCCGCTCGCCTTTTTCAGTATAAATATTGTCCTGACTATAAGTAAACCCATCTATGAAATTCAAAATCAAGTCCCCTCAGCGTGGTTTCGCGCTAGTTTAAAAAGTAAACTCCTAGCATTCCAATGCTGGAGCTAAAACTTTATCCATTTCAAGATAGTAGTATCGGAACTTCGTAAGATTTCCCGCTTGAAGACCGCGACTTGCCGAATAGGAAAGATGTAATCACAAAAGCAGTACATTCCATTCCGCTCCCCTAGAACCAAGCATCCAATGAAGCAAAACAAACAAAACCCTAATGGTTTCGCTCTAATCGCCACGATCTTATTGATGGTTCTTTTGGCGATTATTACGGTTGGCACGTTGAGTCTATCTGTTGTCACTCTTCGCAGTGGCAACCAAGATAGCGCCCAGGCCAGAGCGAAGGCGAACGCACGCATGGCACTGATGATTGCCGTCGGCGAGCTCCAGAAACAAATGGGGCCGGATCAGCGTATATCGGCCAACGGGGCTATCCTTTCTGACTCCGCAGTCAACCACCCGATGTGGACGGGTGTGTGGGATTCATGGATTGCCGGCCCACTTTCGGATGCGCAAACTAACACGAATTACCCGAGTTATGAAAGCCATCATCAAACGCTTGGTAGTCAATCCGACGAATCCATGCATCCAGACTATGTAAACAAGTCTCAGCACTTCCGTAGATGGCTGCTTTCATTGGACGAGGCAGAAGCGAGCAAGTCCGAAAGCGCAATCTCCCTAACTCTGAAGGGGGAGCCTAAACCCTCTGAGACGGATACCGCCATACGTCTGGTTGGCGAAGGCTCGCTGGGTGATACCGTGGCCGCCACCGATTTCGTGAGTGCTCAGTTGATCGACATCAAAACCACCTCCACAAATAAAGTCGAGGGACGCTACGCTTGGTGGGTGGGTGATGAAAGCCAGAAGGCACGTCTGATGGCAGATTCCTATGTAGGTGGAAACGCACTGACAAACGCCGATAAGATCTACCGTTCACAAGCACCCGGTTCGCTTGGAAATACCAGGCTTCCAGGACTCGAGAGCCTGACTGATGAACAACAACTCAAAAAGCTCATTTCCATTCCTACGCTCGACCTGCTACGTCTCGACGCTCCTGCCAATAATGGCGATTCGAAGCGATCGCATTTGAATTTCCACAGCACCACCATACACAGCCTCGGAGTGTTAGCGGACGTGCGCGAAGGTGGTTTGAAACGCGATCTTTCCGTCCTTCTTGAGCGGCCTATCAGCTTAACGGAAACTGGGCCAGAATTCATGCTCTATGCGTTTGACGATCCTCGTTTCACGGATCGTTCGCATTCAAGGGTTCCGATCCAAGACTTAGCGGCTTACTATCAACTTTACGATCACCAAGCCTCAACCCCAACCGGATTCACCAACAACAGGCGTGAAGGAGTCCAATTTACCGCCTCTGCTATTCAGATGAGTGTGCCGGATTATGACGGAGGAGTAAGGGGTCCAGGCAGGCAAAGAACTTTACGGGAATACACCACGCTTTACCGCCAACCTGTCATGACCAAGATTCAGTATCTTCTCGTGGTTTCGTCGGCTTCCATCACCGCTCTTGATAGACAGATAGTGTTGGATCTGATTGCCCGCAACGATTTCAATAATTATGTTCCCAACGAACCTATAAGACCCACCGACACCCATAAACTCCGGGTTGGACTCATGCCGTTGGTGACGATGTGGAACCCGACGAACCTGCCTCTCGTAATGGATAAGGAGCAAATTTTGGAGTTTAACAAACCGACTCCGGTCATCTTTAAATGGCGCAAACACACAGGAGGCGCTGCGGTCGATTCCCAATGGTTCAACCTAAGTCACCTCACCAAGCCGCACGGCAACCAATCCGCCATTGGAAATGGATTTTGCTTCTTCAGAATGAGTTTAGGTGGCACTGGTGCTAGATCCGTCACCTTCGCGCCAGGTGAGGTCAAGATATTCTCCGCAGACCCCTCGAATGGTGCTATGCTGGATGCTAATGGAAATACAGTAAATTTCACCACAGAAGGAGGAGTGAACAACACCGTCAACCGCTTTGATCCATTCGCCTTTTTTCGTATGCCAAATGCGGCACCTGCCGTTCGAAACGATGCACCTCATTTCTTCAACTCCTATTTAGCAGGAGGGGAAGGCTCTCACATGGTATTCAATAAAGATGACAACGTCACGTTATTAGTCTCAAACGACACCGCGAGTAAAACCAACTGGGCGGACAGCAGGACTGTGACTAACGCTTTCGCTATCCCTGGTGCAGCGTTTGCTTTTTCATTGCTTGACCCAGGCTACCGTGCGAGATGGCAAGACGGAATCGATCACATCAGGCATTATTCCATGATCAGCCGACACGGGACCAATGCTGTAAACCGTCCGGCACTGTGGCAATTCAGCAACCAATTGATGACCCCAGCCTTCCCCGGCGGGACAGCTCCCATTCCCTTCGATACTAGTTCTGAATCTATCAGTGGAGAGGATCTGATTAGCGCGGGTAACGCAGATGAGGCGAAGGGGCTGCTGGAATTCTCTATCAGCCTCGGCTGTGAAATTGGCACTAGTTCCGCAGGCGGCTTCGGTGGTGGTCGGCGTCTTGCGAGCCGTCCTTTCCTACATACCTCATCCGGCGCTCCGCCAGTTATCGATCAATCGGATGCTGCATCCCTTTATAATGTCGGATGGGACTGGCAGATTGGAAAAGTGAACGAAATCGAAGACTCGATCGTGCGAGGGAAGCCGAATAGTCCAAACGGATACTTCGGCGGTGGCTACACCGTAGAATCTGGCACAACGCATCTTATCCAACGTGAGATACCGGTTCTCCCTCCGATTTCCATTGCATCCCTCAGTCATGCCCAACTTGGAGGCTTTAGCTTGGGCAATTTTTTCATGATAGGTGATAATCCAATGACCGACCAACTCTGGCACAAAACACCTCGGTTCAATGACCCGATAGGCACTGATTATCAAAAGACCACGGCGACAGGACAAGGTGGGCTAGGTCCGCATGTCATGCAGGCGATTGGCAACTCTTACGCCCATCCCAACATCCCGGCACAGAACGCATTCACGACCAAAACGCGCCACGTTGATGCGGACGTGGGTGAAAGTAGGAACGTGCCATTTGTAGATCATTCCTACCTCGCCAACAAGGCGCTATGGGACGAGTATTTCTTCTCCTCCATCTCGCCCCAATTAGCCAAAGTGCGGTTCTATGGTGCTGCTAATGATAAATCTGCCAAGAAAGTCGCCGAGGATTTTTTCCGATTAAACAGTATCGAGTCTTCGATTGCACTACCGAATCGTCGCATCATACCTAACAAGACGAATCTTGACCAAGCTAAACTAGACACACTTTTCACAGAGGCAAGTAGCTATACCAATGGATTAGCCGATAAGATCGCAGCTCACCTGATGGTTGAAGGCGTTTTCAATATCAATTCAACCTCGGTCGAAGCATGGAAGGCACTACTTGCCAGTCTCAAAGGCAAGCCGATTGCCTTCCTCGATACCGGCATCTCACCAAAAGAAGCTACGACTACGGAAACCCCACTCGCCGCAGGCATCTTGCCCAATCTGAAGCCGATCATGACATCTGACATCGTTTCCCCTGCCACTCCGTCGGAACAATGGAAGACCGGCAGAATACTGACAGACAACGAAATTGATCTGCTTGCGCAAGCCATCGTGAAACAGGTTAAACTCAGAGGACCGTTCCTATCGCTCTCGGAGTTCATGAATCGCCGCCTAGATTCGGGGAATCAGTCCTTATCTTTAAAGGGTGCACTACAAGCCGCTCTCGACGACGAAACTGTGCCCATCAATGCTAATTTTAGACAACCGAACCGCATACTGGATGCGGAGACAGCTAGCATTACCGGCTTTGCATTTCCCGATGCGGCAAAGGGCCCTATCGCCTATGGCAGCATGGCCTACGTCGATCAGGCCGATGTGTTGAGGAGTTTCACCGAACAACTCACCCCGCGCGGAGACACCTTTGTGATTCGGACTTACGGCGACTCACTCGATGCAAAGGGCAAAGTGGTGGCCCGTGCTTGGTGTGAAGCCGTTGTGCAGCGCGTCCCAGAATATTGCGACTCGACGAATTTGCCACATGTAAAACAGTCTAATCTCACAGATACAAACAAGAAATTTGGACGTAAACTACAAATCATCGGCTTCCGATGGCTCAATTCAGAGGAAATCTAACATGTCCATCAGCCCATATCATCCACGCATCTCTATCATTCGAATATTTCTTGCCATCGGTGGCATTTATTTCATGGCGCTGATTTGCTCAGGCCAGGAAAATGATATTTCATTACAGTTTATCGCATTCCCCAAGATAGCCAATGCGGAGCCAGTTGAGTTACTTATGGCTAATGGACAAATCATTAAAGTCGAACTACCAACAAACAGGCTTTCACCAATCTATAAAGTCAAACCAATGACACAATGGGCGCTTGGAAAGTCATCGGTGAATGACAAGGGTGAATTCGTATTCAACACGTATGGCAAAGCTCCATCTATCGCTTCCACTAGCCAATTGATCTTAGTCCTTCGTGACGGCCCGAACGACTCCGATGGGTTGAAACTGATTCCTATGGACAATAGCGCCGTCAACTTCGGCGGCGGTAAATATTTTTTCATGAACGCCGCCAAAGTGGATATCGCAGTGGAAATCGGGGACATGAAACTTAAGCTGGAACCGCGCCAACACAAGATGGTTGAGCCACAGCCTTCGAAGATCGAGGGAAAGAGGGAATACCTATACGTTTACTTACACTTCCGCAAAGGAACTGAAGCCGTTCCGTTTTATGACTCAACGTGGCGTCATAACGAAACTGTGCGCTCCATGATCTTCATATATCATGATCCGGACACTCAGCAGCTCCGCACACATTCAATCCGCGACTATTTGGAGTGATTGAAAACAAGCGTAGCGAATACGTTTGGCAAAGGGAATTTCACCCGCCAAATCATTGGCGAAAATCAAGGTTCTTACGATAATCGGATTATTGACATGGATGGTGATGGCGATTTTGATGTTTTGATTGGCGGAGCTGGCACGAGGAACATCGTCTGGTACGAGAGTCCATTGCGATAGGATGGATTCGATGGGCTTTTCTGAACGAGCGGTTTCCTTGTAAAATCGAAGGATATCGCGCAAATCCCGTGGTGAATAGCAGGGAATAAATCCTTGACCAAGTTCTCCTAAGACTGTGACGCTTCTACCAGTGCGAAGAATAATTGCAGCCCTGTTGCTATTCTGCGTGGGAATCTTGATTCCCGCGTCAGCTACACCTGTGCGTATTTGCCTTCTGGAACTCGAATTGAGTGCGGAGCTCCAGGAGTCAAAATGCTGTTCTGACTGCAATCGGGGAACCGAGCAGCCGGATCATTGTTGCCTCGATCTTAAGGAGCTACCGGATGCGCTCGCTTCTCAGTTTCCGGTCGAGTTGCCTGCTGTAGTGGTGGTGGATGTTCCACTAAGTTTGTGCCCAACTCCACTGGAGACAGAGCTTATTTCTGCGTTCTCCTATGCCTGCGTGCCTATTCGAGGTCCGACCTCTCCCTCCGACTATCGAGCGGTTTTGGGAATTTGGAGAATTTAAAGAGCGGTCGTTCAACCGTTCGTGGTCGTCTCATTGGGCGACCGTTTCGCACACCCTTTTTCGGGTTTTGCTGTCCTCCTGATTTCCACTTTTTATGAACCAATCTCCTTCTCTCGATTCCCTTTCCCGAACGTCTACGGATCAAAAACCGGTCCGGCGGGTGCCCGCTTGGGTCATCCCGCTTGGTATCGTGCTTGGATTTGCCGTTCTTTTCTTTGCCTTGTTCCGTGACCGACTACTACCTGCTCCGGATATCGAAGTTGCCCTTGTTCTGGCGACATTATCCGATTCATCCAGTGCTCCCGTTGTTGTGGAGAAATCCGCTTCTGGCGGCATGTTGTTTCAAGCCAGCGGCTGGATTGAGCCCGATCCTCTACCCATGAAAGCGACTGCGCTGATAGATGGTGTCATTGACACAGTCCAAGTGTTAGAAGGTCAGGCTGTGAAAAAAGGTGAAACACTGGCAACCCTGATTTCAGACGATGCAAAACTTGCACTCGCCACCGCAGAACAAAATCACAGGACTCTTTTATCAACTCGAGACGCCCACCTTGCCACCATCGAATCCGCTAGGGAAAAACTCAAGGGAGCTGAATCGATGGCTAAGGCGGCGGAATCCCAAAAGGATGAAGCCGTGGACAAGTTGAGTCGCTACGATGGCCTTCCCTCCGGAGCGGTACCTGAACAAGAAATCGTTTCTGCTAGATTTCGAGTTAAACAGGAAGAATCCCAGCAGCTTGTTGCCTCAGCTTTTGCTGCAGAAGCGAAGGTGGAAATCGCACGCCTTGAACTAGAGACACAAGTGAAAGACGACGAGATACGTTCGGCCGCTATCGAAGTGGATAAGGCTAAACTCGCGCACACAAGAACAGTGATCACCGCGCCTACAGACGGCCGAGTTCTCAGGCTACTTGCTGCACCCGGACAGAAAAAAATGCTTCAGATGGACGATATGGAAAGCTCGACTATCGCGATCCTCTATCATCCCGAAAAGCTCCAAGTCCGCGTTGATGTGCCCTTGGCTGATGCCGCTGGTTTGCAAATCGGCCAAGCGGCGAAAATCCGCTGCAGTCTGCTTCCTGATAAAGTTTTTGATGGGGTAGTAACCCGCATCACGGGTGAAGCGGATCTTCAGCGAAACACCCTTCAAGCGAAAGTAAGCATCACCCATCCAATAGCCCAGCTACGTCCGGAGATGCTCTGCCGAGTCGAATTCCTGGCAATGACAGCCACGGGAAATTCTTCTTCGGATGCGGCCGGCGGTTCTGTCGCGACGTGGATTCCCGAATCCGCCGTGCTGGATGGAACGGCATGGGTCTGCGATCCTGAATCGGAGCGGGTATCAAAACGTGAAATCAAAGCGACAACCGAAAAACGTGAAGGCTTTGTTCGCGTCGCCGAAGGACTCCGGCCCGGAGAATGGGTCGTTCTCTCACCTAAAAATCTCAACGACGGTCAGCGCGTCAACCCCACCCTCAAAAAACCATGAGTGAATCCATGATCCAATGCCGCAAAGTCTCCAAAAGCTACCACAAGGGCAGCACCGTGGTGACTCCTCTCGAAGCCCTCGATCTCGATGTTCCAAAAGGCGAATTTCTCGCGCTGATGGGTCCTTCTGGTTCCGGAAAAACGACACTTCTCAACCTGCTCTCAGGCATCGATTCACCCACCAGCGGGTCGCTTGTGATAGCTGGGGTAGAGATTGCCAAGTTGTCCCGACGAGATCTAACCAAATGGCGAGCTAACCATGTGGGTTATATTTTCCAACTCTATCATTTGGTGCCGGTTCTAACAGCATTCGAGAATGTCGAACTGCCACTCTTGCTTTCTCCGATTTCAAAAAAGGAACGTCATGCCCGCGTGGAAACCGCTCTTGCATTGGTGGGTTTAGCAGATCGCATGCACCACACTCCGTCCGAGCTTTCCGGAGGACAAGAACAACGCGTCGCCATTGCGCGTGCCGTGGTTGCCGACCCTCCGCTGCTGGTGGCGGACGAACCCACGGGCGATCTCGACCGTGAATCCGCCGTCCGCATCCTCGATCTGATCCGCCAGTTGGCGCGGGATTATGGGAAGACCATTGTCATGGTGACACATGACGCCAAAGCCGCCGCGGCTGCTGATCGCACGCTGTATCTCGAAAAAGGCCAACTACTCGAAAATTCATGAATGCTCTCATCAATCTACTCAGGCTTGCGTGGATCCAGTTGATCCGGCATCGGGTTCGCTCGCTACTCACGATCTTCGGCGTTGCTTCCGGTATGTTTCTTTTCACAGCCGTGGAAACGCTCCAACGATCCTTGGCTAAAGCAACGGAAGCCTCAGCAGCAGACACCACCCTTGTCGTCTATCGGGAGAACCGGTTTTGCCCTTCTGCCAGCCGCCTGCCTGAGCATTATGCGGATGAAATACGCAGGATCGATGGCGTGAAGGAAGTGATTCCTGTTCAAATTGTTGTTAACAACTGTGGTGCATCGCTGGACGTGATAACCTTCCGTGGTGTTCCAGACACTCTGCTCCGAAAATTTGCCCCCGAGATCGAAATCATCGAAGGCAGTGAAGAAGAATGGCAGCGACGCGACGATGGAGCGCTGTTAGGCGAAGTGTTCGCCCGGCGACGTGGATTGAAGCCCAACGATCGCTTTGATGCGGCAGGAGTCGTCGTCACGGTTTCTGGAATTCTCCGTTCGCCATTTGCTCAAGATAACAACGTTGCCTACGTGAAGCTGCCTTTTCTTCAGCAAGCCTCGCGCGCCGGTCTCGGTGTCGTCACTCAATTTAATGTTAGAGTCACCGAGTCCAAACAACTCGATCCCGTGGCAACTTCCATCGACGAGATGTTCCGGAGCGGACAGGAACCCACCGACACGCGGCCGGAAAAGGCATTTTTCGCGGAAACCGCATCCGAACTCGTCGAGCTCATCGGCTTCACTCGCTGGCTCGGAGTAGGCGCAGTCATCGCGGTTGGAGGCTTGGTTGCGAATGCGCTACTCTTAGTTGTTAGAGGTAGGGTGAAGGAAAATGCGGTTCTCCGGACACTTGGATTTCCAGGGCGTGCCATCGGTTGGCTCGTGCTTAGTGAAGGAGGAATGTTAGGACTCGCGGGCGGTGTGTTAGGTGTCGGTATGGCCGCCGCTTTCCTGCGCTGGCAGAGTTTCACTATGGGAAATGAAGGCCAAACTCTCGCTATCCAGCCAGACGCCACTGTGATCGCAATCGGAGTATCTGCCGCACTGTTACTGGGTATTTTCGCCTCTCTGTGGCCCGCCTACCAAGCAATGACTCAACCTATCGTCAAAAATCTCCGCAGCTAATCCCATGCTCCCTTTCGCCTATGCCGTGCGGAACCTCTTCCGCTCCAAAACCAGACTGCTCCAAACGATTGGCGGTAGCGCCATGGTTGTTCTATTAGTCATGGCTTCGGTTGCTATTAACAACGGCATGAAACGCGTGCTTTCCGCTTCCGGTTCCGAGCAGAATGTGATTCTCGTCGGAGCAGGCTCCGAAGAAAGTATCCAGCGCAGCGAAGTCCCTGAAATCACGGCTGGAATTGCCGAGGCTGCGGTGCCTGGAATCGAGGAATCGCTCGGTGTCCGTGCTGTTTCCAGTGAAATCCACTTCATGAACTACATCGGTTTGTTAGACGGGCGGAGGAGTCAGGCGATGCTTCGCGGTGTCAATCTCCAGGCCCTGCGGGTTCACCCAGAGGTTAGATTGTCAGAAGGAAAATTCCCGAGTGCTGGGGAAGTCATGATCGGACGTCTTGCGTGGCGTAAACTTGGTCTCCAAGCAAGCGACCTCAAACTAGGTGGTTCCATTATTTTGGAAAATCAGGAAATGAAGATCTCTGGAATTTTCGCTGCGCCGGGAACGGTTCTCGAATCTGAAATCTGGACGACCCTTGGTGATTTAAGAGTGCTGGCAAAGCGCGAAACGCTGTCATGCGTCGTGCTTCGTCTAACCGATCCGTCAGACTTTTCGGAAGCAGATCTTTTCGCCAAGCAGCGGCTTGATCTCGAGCTGAGCGCTATGCGGGAAAGTGACTACTACGCCGGACTGAGCGCTTTTTTCAAGCCGTTGCGCGCCATGACATGGATCACCGCCGGGCTGATCGCCGTAGGCGCGCTTTTCGGTGGCGTAAATACCCTCTACGCCGCCTTCGCCTCCCGTGTCCGGGAGATGGCAACCTTGCAGTCGATCGGCTTTGGCCGCGGAGCTTTGTTGCTGAGTCTCGTCCAGGAAAGCACCCTGGCCTGTCTCACCGGTGCCCTCCTGGCATCGGTCGTGGCCGTGGTATTGCTCGATGGCAGGACGATACCTTTTTCCATCGGTGCCTTCACTTTGGAGGTCGGTCCCGGCGTTGCCATCACCGGAATGGTGACCGGAGTCCTTCTTGGTTTACTTGGTGCTCTTCCGCCTGCGTTCCGCTGTCTGAAACCACCTCTCCCAACCGCTCTCCGCATGTCATAATAACCTCAACTGAAATAACAAAATGAAATCGAAAACCACCTGCCTTGCTCTCGCTGCAATCGCCCTTCTCGCCTCGTGCAAAAAGGAAGAATCCGCAGCGAACTCTACCTCAACATCATCGACTAAAGGCCCTAGCCAAGCTCTTTCGCAAGTTCTTGGAAACTCGCCAACAGGCGAAGCGAAGCCCATCCATCTGATCCGTACCACTGCGAAACCCGGCGACGAAATTACGGTAAGCGGCAAAATTATGGGTAACGCCAGTCCCTTTGTCGAAGGTCGTTCGGTCTTTATCCTTGGCGATCCAGAGGTGCTCACTGCCTGTAATGAGGACCCCTCCGATAAGTGCACCACTCCGTGGGACGCCTGCTGCGATTCGAAGGAAGACAAGAAGCGCGGAACCGCCACCGTGCAGGTAGTGGATACAGATGGCCGTGTATTAAAAGAGCCTATTGAAGGTTTTGGTGGCGTCGTAAAACTCGCGTTCGTCACGGTGAGCGGCAAGGTCGCCGAAGGATCATCCGCCGATCTTCTCATCATTAACGCTCAAGCCATTCGCTCCGGAAAATGAAACCGTCTCCTGTCATCTCTTTTCTGGGCGTGATCTTGTTGCTCGGTTCGTGTGCCGGCCCGAGTCCTGATCTTCCCACCGCACCACCCAAGTGGCTGCACGCACCCGCTGGCGGTAGACCTCTCGCGGGTGCTTGGTGGAAATCCTTTGGTGATCCTGCGCTGGACGGATTGATCCGGCAGGGATGGGATGCTAATCCCGACATGGAAATCGCCCTCCAGCGCATTGAAATAGCCAGGGCGGATCGTTTCGAAGCCATGGCCTCCTTTTTCCCGAAGGCCGGCATCTCAGTAGGCTATCAGCCCGGCCGTGAGCAAAACCGAATGACTGGCTTCCGCCCTGACGATATGGAACCTTGGAGAGGCGAAGCGGAAGTTTCTTGGGAAATCGATGTGACTGGTAAGCTTCGTGCCCGCGCCGCTGCTGCGAAGGCTGGGGAAGTCGCGGCTTACGCCAAATGGCAAGGAATCAGATTGCTGATTGCGACTGAGATCGCCGCTGCTAGATTTGAAGATACCATCAACTCCGTAGAGATCGAACGCCAGACATCGCTATTAAAAGATCAGGAAAAATCACTGGGCATGACACGCCAACTGTTAGAAAAAGGGTTGGCTTCTTCAGGAGATCAAGCATCCCAGCTTGCAGAGGTGGAGAGATTGAAAAGGGAAGTTTCCGAACTCACTCGAATCCGCGACAAAGCGCGTCTGCGTCTTACCCGGCTGTGCGGTGGAACATCCGCAACCGGACTTAGTCACAGCACTCCTCAAATACCACCTGTTCCAACTCGCCTGCCTGCTGCTGCTTGGAGCGCTAGGCCTGACTTGATTGAGGCAGAAGCTGAGGTAAGAGCTGCTTTTGCGCTTCAGGATTCCGCACGACTTGATCTGTTGCCTTCTCTTTCTCTTGGGGCGGGTGGCTCGGCGGGAAAGAACTCGCTCTCTGGTCAGTTTAAAACATGGGAACTATCTGCGGGGCCCCGTCTTGAAATTCCAATTTGGGATCCATCCCGCGTTGCGGAACTCCGCCGTTCCAACGCTCGGGCCGCGTTATCCGCTTCATCCTATCGAGCAGTCACACTCAATGCAGTCGAGGAAATCGAGGGTGCCTATCTCGATTTCACCCGCCACCGCATGCAGCTCGAATCATTGGAGAAAGAAACCTCATCACTTCTCATCGCATGGAACGATGCTAAATCAAAATCTTCCGCTGGGACGATCTCTTTCCTCGAGGAAACACTTTCAGCAAAACGCCATCAGGAGGCCTCTACTTTGCGCTCGCTCATGCGCCTAAAAGTTTTAAATGATTACCTCCTGCTTGTTAGGTCTTTGGGTGGAAGCCATGGAACCGACAATTAAAAAGATGCTCGGGGAATTATAGGCGGGATGCTCAAGGAGACAAATTGTTAGAAACAGCGACGAACCGAACTCACCGCTTGATGCTGCGCAATTCAGGTTGGGTGGTTGCTGTTTCGATCGCGCGGATGGTGTCCTCCACCGCGCCGACTCTAACAAGGTTCAACGAACCGGGAAATTCCCTGCGTTCGGTATCGCGATTGAAGCTTTCGATGACTTTCCTGAGTGCGGGGATCTGCGGTTTGCCGGCCATGCCGTAGCTTGCGATGATTTTCATGATCTCTCCGGTGCGGCGTTCGCTGCCGTGGCCACCTTGGGTGATGGCCAGATCTGCGGCGGCGGGGAGGCATTCTTTGAAATGGTATTTCGCTAGCGCGTTCAATCCCGCCATGCGGATTTCATTGTTGAACATCGTGTCAGCTGGGCTGGGGGTTTCGACAGCAGCGATGATGGCCGGAGCAAGGGCGATGACGTCCGCCTCGCTAAGTTGGTTTTCAAAGAAATTCCGGAGCGTCGCGCGAGCCATACCATCGGGATTCGTCGTGATCGAGCGGATGGCCGCGTAGCGCAACTGGGCGTCCATTTTGTTGACTTCATCTTTGAGCGGTCCGCTGAAAACCGCTGCGGCGAGTTGGCCATGGGCAATCTGCACGGGATCCTCCCAACGGATCGGCGAGTTCGGTTCTGATGTGGCAACCAACGCTTTGAGAATGCCTTCGAGGGCGGGCTTGGCGGTGCCGCCCATCTTGCGGATGGCTTGCGCGGCTTTGTAGCGCACCCAGCGATCTGTGGGGTGGGAAAGCTGTTTGACCAATACCGGCAAGGCATCAGGAGTGTTCAGGAGACCCAAGGTTTCGCAGGCGGCCTGGATTTGGAAAGGGCTGGTGCCGTCGGCAAGTTTGATCAGATCGGGGATCATGGTTTTGCCTTCCGGCCGTTTTGCGAGTTCCTCTGCCGCCCAACTGCGGACGATGGGCGACCAATCGTTGAATGCCGCAACCAATTGCTCAGGTGACATTTCCTTCCGATCCAGATCGAAACGCGAGGATGCGATGACTGCAGCGGTTTGTTTCTTATCAAGCCATTTTGATGAATCCGCCTCGCGGCCGGTGATGACCAGCTTCCGCAGCGGCAAGGCATATGTTAGAACATACGTGGCGGCGGGACTCAGGCCGTTGTAGCTGCTCTTTCCAAAATACGTGTCGTCATGGGTTTTTCCCGCGCCGTATTGCTCGGCACCATCGTAGGTGAACGCGCCGTCCGAGCGACGCACGAGATCGAAATGCCATGAAGCATTGTGGAAAAATGCCGCCGCTGTTTGAGGTCCGCCGACGGCCGCTCCGAGGGCGCTCCAAAGGTAGCTGAGACCTTGGCCGGTGTGACCATACTCGCGGCTAGGATAACCGGCGGTCGCCATGCGGGCGAAAAACTCCGTCTCTTTCGGCTTGTTGCCCATCGCGCCAAACATCAAGGCGCAGAGTGCGTTCTTGCCGTTGTTTTCATGATACGGCCACGGCTCGTGTTCGCCGTAAGGAATCGCGCCCTTGCCGGCATAATAGCCGAAAAATCCAGCGGCCCGGACAACTGCTAGATCCACTTCAGGATTTTTCACTCCGCACTTTTTCCCCATCACGATGGCTAAGTTTGCAGGTAGTCCTGCTTGGTTCACCGGACCGTAAGGCGGCACGGAGCCGTTGAATTTACCAGCCTTAGTGAGTGAGGCAAAACCATGGCCGAAGGTGCCATACATGCTTTGACCTCGGGCCAACATCAACGTGTTTTTAGTGATCGCTGGCACCACCTCCTTGTCTTTCGTGACGAGGTAGTACTCGCAGAGAAACAAACTGCGGTTACTCATTCCCCAAGTATCTCCCCAGACGAATCCTTCAGGCTTTTTGTCCGGATCCACTTCGATGGCGGCTATGGTCCGCGCGAACTGCTGCAATTTTGGCAAGTATTCAGGATTGCCTGTCGCAAGCAGCGCGAGCCCTTGGATCGGCCCGGCCCAATCCGGTTTCAGCTCCTCTTTCTCGAGAACCTTACAGGCCTCTTCAAGGATGCGCTTGGATTTGGGGCAGTTCCATGGGGCAGTCGCGCTGTAGGTTCCCATGACTCCTAGCTTAATGGAAAGCTCCTGATTTTGTCCTCCGCGTGAAACTGTTAGATTCAGGACTCCGCCTTTGGCTTCCGTCTCCGCCGCCTGAATGGCTAAGGCGAAACTTTTGCGCGCGTCGTCGCTAAAGAGCTTTCCTTCCACGCCGAGAATCACGTCATCCACTTTTACAATTCCATCTGCCGGCGATGCCGCGCCGACATGAGTGACTAAGATTTGCCGACTGGCCAAGGTCGTGCGACCTTGTGCGGCATCGAGGTTGTTGGCCGCCTTCGTGTAGATCCAACCGCGAAGTCCGGTGGCTCCGAGATTGTAGGTTTGCTTGCGATCCACCGATGCGGTGTCCTTGGTGAGATCCGGCACTTGCGCGCAAAGCGGGTTGGCCACCCCAAATATTAAAGCTGTTAGGAGAGTGGTGGTTTGGACGAATGATTTCATATGGTTTTTTTAAAATTGATGGGATTACTTCAATAGCTTCTTCATACCAGTGCCGGCCGCGTCGCCAATCAGAAAGTAACTCTCGGCGTTGGCGAACCAATGATGTCCGTGGGTGGGGCAGGGGGACAGCTCCGCAGGCCGGGCAAAGTCAGTGGTTTTGATGAAGAGAGCATTCTTGATTTTCTTGGTCCCGTCTTCCTGTGCTTTTCTGAAATCAAACATGTCGCCCTCGGTCACGGGTCCACCATTGCCCAGTTCGCCAACCACTACCGGCATGTTCGGCGCTTTGAATTCCTTGCGAAGATCTTTCACCAAGTTGACGAGATTGTCCGAATACTCAGCAATCGCTGGTTTTTCACACATATCGTTCCAACCCTGTTGCCAGTAAAAACCCGCAATCTCGTATTTCTGATCCCCAAGCTCAGCCAGTGCTGCGCGAACTTCTTCAACCATCTTCGTGTAATAGGGTCCTACTTGGCCTCCGGAACTTGGCGGCCTGAAATCGACGAACAGACTTTTGCCGCCCCAAGCCGTCTTGATCAGAAGCACCGGCTCTTTGAAATGATCACCCATCACAAACCCGAAGCCCAGCTCCGGCCCGATGTGAGTGCTGCCACCATAGCCGGTATAGCCCACGGTTAGGCCACCCTTGCGGACAGCCTCGCCTACTTTGAATGAAATTTGCACATCATCCCGCACCACCCATTCGTCTTTCTCGTTCTTGAGGCTTTTCATTTTCTGAGCACTCTTCGAGTTTTTCATCGACCAGACCAAGTTGCCCTTGCCGCCGTTGTAGTCTCTCTCGTCATCCATGGAAACCGCACCTTGCCCTTCCATGTTCGATTGACCGGCGAGGATGAAGACTTTGATCGGCTCAGCAGCACTGGCGGCGGAGAAGAGTGCGGCGATGAGTAATGTGGTAATGGATTTCATATTTTTTCCTATTGGAGATCTTAGGTGAGCATTGAGACGTCTTAAATCACATGAGATCTCTAGCGCGATCCGCCGGATCACAATGTTTATTAATTTTATAACTTGCTCAAACTTTGAATAGGTTCAATTGAGCATTTTAACCGTTGCGCCGCATGTCGACTAGTGAACTAGCCGCCGCAAGCACCTCCAGTGGCATCTGTGTTCCAAAAGTTATTCTTTGCCAACTTCGGCATTGATAAAATGGAATCTCATTCACTCAGCCCCAGTAGCTGTATGTAATTCTCGGGCAATTCACGCGCCCACGGTTGCTCTCGCAGCCGGGCCTTGAGTGGCTCATCTAGCGTTCCGTTATCTAGACCCTGAAACGTGAATGACTTCAGTTTGTTAAGTAAATGAGCTTTTACATGATCGCGAGAGTGATGGGGAAACGCCTTATAGGTCTCCATCGACTGGTATCGAAGCATTCTTTCGATCGCGCGTGATAGCACCGGATCTTTGATCGAAGCGAAGGTAGCGAGCGCTAGTGCGTCTGGATCTTGATCGGCCAGTCGATAGGCTGCTACGGCAAATCCATCCATGTCTTCTAACATGAAAGCGCCCAGTGCTTTGAGGATGGGAGTGTCCGATTCGCGCACCCGCTCTGCCAATGGCCGCCATTCGCCATAGCCGCCGATATTCCCACGAACTTCCCCATCTTAGCGGGCTTCTTCTAAAGTTGAGAGTACATCGTATGGAGCCAGCCGGATGACTGAGTCCCAAGCATCTTGCATGTACACAAAGAGATAGGAAAACCCGTGATTGCAGGAGCGGACAACTATCTTGCCGTCCATCTTCTCCTTGGCCTTGTTGAAGTATGCGCAGTCTTCTTCCATCCGGCGCACCATCTCATCAAATAGTCGGTTATTGGCGAGTTCTTCATATTCGTCTTCGCGATACACACCAAACAACCCAGCGTATTTATAGTGATATTTGCGGGTGTCCACAACCCGCAGGACTAAGGCCGTGCCTATCAGAGTAACAAGTATAGTGACAGTTAACTTTACCTTACGTCGCTGCCACAAGCTGCTCCTCCATAGAATGAAATGCGCAACACATAAGATCACCGCCGAGGTCCCGCTGATTGTCAATGCCGGCGGATACAGGATCAATCCTATGTCCTTCCAACCCAAATCCTTCATTCCCTGGGGGGCGTCCCAATTTGCATACAGCAGGCTGGCAAGCATCAAGACATGTGCTGCTATCCACCATATCACCCACAGCAAAGGCAGAATCCATAAACGGGGTGTGGGTCGCCATTGGATCATCTGATGATTAAAAACAAAATCCAGATGCCTAGGCGAGTACGGAATGATTCAGATTGTGTATCCTTTTAGTTGTCCGTCCGGAACGGCGAGGCGGGTAAACCTTCTTTGTTGTATAGATTCACATCAGGAACGTTTGCCCAACCGTAGCGAGCGGCTTGTGGATTGGTGACGCCATCCGCATAAACGACAATTGTGTTACCTTGGATCTCTGCTTTGGCGGAGACGAATTGTTTGTCTGCTCCAGCGATCGTGAAACCTTTGAGTGCGCCGTCTTTGGCGACGAGTCCGCCTCCGGTGTGTTTGAAATTCAGAATGATTTTTCCGTTTTCCGACTTCATCGATTCGTAGAGTGGGCCGGAGTATTCGATTTTTTCACCATAAGCGAGGGCGCGGGCGGCGAGTGCGAGGCGTTGGCCGACGGGTTCCTTTTTCCTAGGGTGAATATCCTCTGCATCACCGACATCGGTGGTGACAGTCATCGCGGTGTTTTTGACTTTGCTAAGTGTTAGAAACTGCGCCTCGCGGATCTCCGGTGTCATCCCGCCCCAGAATTGTATGCCTGGCAGGTTTTTACTAATTTTAGTGAACTAGATCTGTTTTATAATCGTGATTGCCCCACCGCCCAAGCTAGCTAAAAATAAAAATAAACCCAGACAGCCAGCGCCGCATCCCTTCTTGCGCTCAAGATTATCTAATGTTGGCGAGTTCAGTTGTGGCCATGGCATTATTTTCCCTTTACTAGCACCATGATCTCGGAGCCCAACGATGAAATCGACGGCAGTTTGAATGATTATATTTTTACTGAAATCCTGGCTGTCAATAATACCCCTCATGATATTCGCTTGGCTAACGCACAAATCTAAAACCTTAGGCAGATAGGTATCATCAATGAAGAGAAGGCTAGGAGCCAATATTGGCCCGCCATGACTAATTAGGGGGCAGGGAAGCAGTTCTTTAAAACTCTCCCTATAAATGCCGACTAAAATTTCATTTGAAAGTCCGTGGTGTCTCACTGCTCGAGCAATCTTGACATTCTCGAGTGATTCGCGCACCAGCTCGGTAATCAAAAGGGAACTCATAGCGTCGTCAATATCACCACCATGTGAGAGGTGAGCTATTAATTTCTTATCTAACTTTGCTGCATTTATTATACTCATAATTTTTAATGATCTAGGCTAAAAGTTTTCAGTATAAAAGCACTATCGCTCCATTCTCTCACGTGGTGATAAATCCCGTTATGAGATATTCCGATGCTATCTTGGTTTAGGAAGCATCGAAGGTTGTGCGCGAGCTCAATCGCTTTGATGGGATGGTAAGTTGAGATGTGGATAATCAAGTTATCTTCAAATTGTGCCTGATTGCAGCCTTCTGCGCGTTGGATGGTAAATCTCGATGATGCGGCACCGACCCTCACACAAACACCCGCGTATTCGAGCGGATCGATCTTTTTTCGGATTTTGTGTGAGCCTACAAACAACGTAAAGTGATGTAGTTTTTGGGGATCACGAATGCGCTCCGATGGATTACGCAGGGAGAAACGTTTGCCAGTCTTGCAATCGACGAGGTGGATCTGACCATCGGTGAAGTGGAAGATCGCCTCTTGGCGGAAGCGTTTGGCTAATTCGATGGCGATTTTTTCGTCGCAGTGGACTCCCCAGCCGGGCTCTGCATGAAGTTCATCTTGCGACATGCCGATGACGCTGAACGATTTCAATTTCAGGGCTTCTATTGCTTCACAAAGCTCTATATCGGCTTGTGAGTTATCCGCGATACTGACAGTTTTTCCATCAGGGTTATAGGCGGTAATTACATAGAAATCGGATGGAGATTCGCTCTGAATGTATTGGAAATAGGCCTCCATGTAACTTGGATTAAGCTTAGGTTTCATGAGTATTTACTAGGTTATTGAGGTTCTGAGGAGTTGATTGCGGGAGCGGATGAGTTGGGTGATAATATCTTTTCTGTCGAGGGTTTCAGGAAGATCAATATCTCTGAACGAGAACGGGGCTAATAAAGCTGCTGACATTTGCGCTTTGATCTGGCTAGTTTTCGATTTCGGCGGGTGTGATGATTTATTGAGTACATTACCCATGTTGATATTGATTTGAAGTTATTGTCCTGCGTATCGCGTAAGAATCTGATCGCGTTTCTGTCGGGCTTTACTCAGATCCGAGGTTCGTAAACTCAAGCGTATGCGTCTGGCTGTCCCATCAGGCCGGATTTCAGTGCCATGAAACCACCAGCTTCTATGATTGTTCCAGAGATGATGATTTTCGCCTGCTGCTTTCTGACGAGTCGATAGTTTGGGTAGTGTGACTGTCATTTAGATGTCGTGGTTTTCATTCACGACATCGCGGGTCAAGAAATGAAAAAACGCCGGAACCGATTGACATCAGCACGGGCGTTGGAAATTTCCAGTGAGACTTTCGTTGGGCAGGTCTGTCTGGTCCTGCTCCCACATGCCGGTTTGGTTACCGGTAAGCACCTTGGCGTCTCTGCCAGGTTGCTGGTTCTGCGTTTGCACGGAGAACACTCGCGATGTCTTCGGTAGATTAAAACGTAAGAAAAAGAACTCAAGAATTTTTTTGGTTTGAGTTGTCATAAATCCAGTTTTCTCAATTGAGGTCTCTGCGGCCCTTAACTAAGATTTCCGAATGAAATTAGACAGGTCACAATCTTACTATGATCGAGCCTTCTTGGGGCAGCTTTTGAATGGGAAGTGGCCGCGACCTGGTGCCAAATTGCGATACTCCGGCGCACATGCGTTTTGGTTCACGGGAATTGTAGAGGATGCAGAAAATCATTTAGTTTTAGGAGAAGTTTACACACTTGCTAAAATCAGTTTGGCATCTAGTTGGGTTGCTGTGAGTCTGGAAGAAACTGGAGATATGGTATTCGCACTGAACTTCTTTGAAGTTGCGAGTAACGAATGAGACGGGGAGCTTCATAGGAGAGACTTGATGTTTCTACAACTTGCTAGTGGCTTAGCTCCCGTTCAGCTTGTCTCAAGCAATCTCGCAAATATAATATGTGTCCTTTAATTTCATCCTTTGAAGTTTTCAAGCTTTCTGCTTCCATATCTGACAAGATTCTATTTAAATCATCTAAACTTGAAGCCGCTCTCTCAATCTCTTGTTCTGCCTCTTCGATCTTAGCTACCAGCTCGTTGATTCTTTCCTCCTTAGTTTCAAGTTCTAATTCAAGACTCCCTATTTGCTCTTTAGACCAACTCAATTCTTCCGGATCATTGCAACTGATGACAAATAAAGCGATAATTAACGTTAAAAATATTCTCATAAAAAATAAGTAAAGATGTGAATGGATTCTGATACAGAATCCTCCTGCATACAATCGTCTTTTCCCATGCCAATTAATTGTTAGGCATACAATGGGCTTAGAAATCTCATTCCGGATTTTTGCTCATCTGGTGCATTCCTCATATCAAGACGAACAAAGGGATACGGACGATTACGGGAAAAGATTTTTTGGGGATCAGGAGTTGGGAAATGCCGCGATTTTTAGGGCAGATTTGAAGTCATTTTGGGAGGATTGAGGGGATAGAAAATAATGGAGCGCGAGTCCCGACTTTATCGGGAGAACTGGACTCACGCGGTCCATGCTGCCAATTCCAGTCTAGTGTCCTGTGTCTTTCACTCCACATCCGTCCGGAAGGGCGAGGCAGGTAAGCCTTCTTGATTGAAGAGATTCACGTCGGGGACGTTCGCCCAACCAAAGCGGATGGCTTGCGGATCGGTGATGCTCTCTGCGGAAACGACGATAGTCTCGCCTTGAATTTCAGCTTTGGCAGGGACAAAGGTTTTGTCTTTGCCAGCGATGGTGAAACCTTTGAGCGCGCCGTCTTTTGCCATCAGTCCGCCGCCAACATGTTTGAAATGAAGAATGATTTTTCCGTTTTCCGATTTCATCGATTCATAGAGCGGGCCGGAGTATTCGATCTTTTCACCATAAGCGAGCGCGCGGGCGGCGAGTGCGAGGCGATGACCGACGGGTTCCTTTTTCCTAGGGTGAATATCCTCTGCATCACCGACATCGGTGGTGACGGTCATCGCGGTGTTTTTGACTTTGCCAAGTGTTAGAAACTGCGCTTCGCGGATTTCCGGAAACATCCCACCCCAGGGTGCGATCTGGACGTAGAGAAACGGGATGTCGCCTTGTTTCCAGCGCGCGCGCCAGTCGGTGATCATAGCTGGAAACAGCGTGCGATATTGAACGGATTTATCCCTGTTAGATTCTCCCTGATACCAGATGACACCCTTGATGCCGTAGGGGATGAGCGGATGAATCATGCCATTGAAAAGCACGGCGGGAGAAGCAGGTGGACCTTCGGGCGGGTGCGGCTCATTGGGTCGGCGCGATGCTGGGCGCGGCTGCTTCGGCGGGGTTTCGCCTGCGGCTTTGGCTTTCGCCACCGCATCGTTCCATGCCTTGAGTTTTTCCTCATGCTCTTTTCCAACGGTTGCCGTCCACTCGGCTAGCTTCGCCTGATGCTCCGCGAGTTTTGCGGGATAGGCCGCAACATCCGCATCGTAACTGGCAATCTTGCCTTTCACGACATCGGCGTGATCTTTGAGTTCGGGTTGCGATTCCAATCCCTCAAGACTGGTCCATGATTCAGCGGGTGTGGCACCCAGGGCGGAGTGAATGATCCCGACCGGTACTCCGAATTGGCGTTGGAGATCTCGGGCGAAATAGTAGCCGACGGCGGAGAAGTCTTTCGCTGTTTCGGGAAAACAGCTCATCCAGCTTCCGACCGCTTCGTTGCGCGGTGAAACAGATGCGCTGAACTTCACCTTGAACGTGCGGATCTGCGGGTAGTTTGCCTTCGCTGCCTCTTCTTCGAGGGTTGGCAACTGCGCGAGCGTCAGGTTCATGTTGGATTGACCCGAAGCCAGCCAAACCTCGCCAACGAGCAGATCCTTGATGGTGACCGTGTTGTCTCCGGCAAGGGTCATGGTGAACGGCCCGCCGGCTGTTAGAGGATCGAGCTGGACACTCCACTTCCCTGCCACCGCCGTGGTGCTGACTTTCTGGTTTTGAAATTCGACCGTGATTTTTTCACCATCGCGGGCGGCGCCCCAAACGGGAATTTTCTGACCGCGTTGGAGCACGGCGCCATCGGAGAAGAGTGGGTTGGGTTTGATATCGGCGTGCAGATTGACTGTTAGAAGCACAGTCAACGGGAGAAGGATCAGTCTGGATTTCATATTCATTTTGATGGTTGTGCCTCCGTATGCTCCTCAGCCTGACCATAGACTCCGTCATCCGTCTGGCTGCGTGGTTCGGTCCATGCCTGTTGCATCAGGCTGCTGAGTTTGGCTACGACCTCCGGCTGCTGTGCGGCGAGGTCGGTTGTTTCTCCAATATCTTTCGAGAGATCATAGAGCGCGAGTTTTCCGGAACTGCCGACCCCTTTCCATTGGCCCATGCGGATTGCGCCGCTCCAATAAAGATACTCATGTTTCTTTTGTTCACCTGCTCCAATCAGGGTTGGAACGATGGAGATGCCGTTGATGTCTTTCGGGATGTGTGCGGAAACATCGGCGAGCTCGGCAAGGGTCGGCATCACATCGGGGAAATAGCAGGGCAGATCGCTTTCAACTCCGGCTTTGATTTTTCCGGGCCATCTAACAATCATAGGCACGCGGATTCCGCCTTCATGCATGGACCGCTTGGCTCCTTTGAGTTCACCGGAGGAATCGAGAACGCCTTCCCAGTTTCGAGAAGAGCCGTTGTCCGAAGTGAAGAACACGATGGTGTTGTCATCGATGTTGAGTTCTTTGAGAAGTTTGAGGATGTCGCCCACATGGCGGTCAACCATCGACATCATCGCGGCGACGGTCTTCGCTCGACCGTGCCATGGTTTGTCCTTGTAAAGGGCCCATGCGGGATCGTCTTCGGGGATGATCAGATTGGCATGGGGTGGAGTCCATGGTGCGTAGCAGAAAAAGGGCTTTCCGCTCTTTGCGTTTTCACGGATGAATTTCAGGGTTTCCTCATGAATCGCGTAGTGGGAGTATTTCCCTTTCCGCTCGGCTTTATCGCCATTGTAAATCACCGCATGCGCAGGGCCTTCCAGTTCCACCCGTTCGCTGTTCCGGAAAAGATGCGACGTGTAGTAATCGTGGGCGTGCACCTGGTTGTAGTAGCCGAAGAACGTGTCGAAACCGTGTTTTTCCGCTGCGCCCTGTTTGCCTTGGTTGCCAAGTCCCCACTTGCCGAATCCGCCGGTGGCATATCCAGCTTTTTTGAGCACGGATGCGACCGTGACGTCCTCGGGAAAAAGCGGAACACCGCCGCTGTTGTTTCTAACAGGAGTTTTGCCCATGTGGTAACCCGTCATCAAGGTACTGCGCGCGGGACCGCAGACGGAATCGCCGGAATAGCAATCGGTGAACTTGATGCCCTCGCCGCGCATCCTGTCGATGTTCGGAGTTTGAATCGTCTTGCTGCCGTAGCAGCCGAGATTGCGGTATCCGAGATCATCGACGATGATGAAGATGATGTTCGGAAGATCCTGAGCCTGCCGAGGGGTGGGTTTCGAGGTTTCGGCTGCTGATGCCAAGGTTGGCAGGAAGAGAACCGCAAGTAGCGATTTGAATAGGGATCGTTTGGTCATGGGTGAATATCTAAAAAAATCTGAACCACTGATGAACACGGATTGTTAGAAAATTATCTCTCTTAAATTATCCGTGTTCATCCGCGTTCATCCGTGGTTCTCTTGTGTAGAAATTATTTCTTGAGTGTTTTGATCATGGCTTCGCCGAAGCGTTTACCGAGCCCCAACTGGCCGGCCTGGTCGTAGTGCACGAGGTCGTCGCGTTGGCTCAGGTCGTCGGTATCGATGACGAAGACGTTTTTGTCGGTTTTGGCTACAGCCTCTTGTCCGCTTTGGACGATCTTGACGAAAGGCATCTTGAATTTTTTTGATTCGAGAATCCGGCTGCTGAGTCTTCCTATCACGACAGGCAGCTCCGGCTTGTCTGTCTCCTTGCGCATGATAGCAATCAACTGCTCCAATTTTTTCTGATAGGCTTCCGCATCCACCTGGGTTTTGGAATCGCTTTCTCCCTGCATCCACAACATGCCCATGATCTCGTATTCGCCCTCGATTTTTCCGAGCGCGTTCTTGAGGTTCTCCAGCAATTGGGTATGACCGTTTACCTTGCCATTCGCATCGGGGAGCCAGAAGTTGATCGGCGTGCCGCCCTTTGCGACCTTGATGAGATGGATTTCATCGGCGGGATACAACCCGGACATGGCCTTGGCAAAACCGAACTCGGGGCCGATGATGTCCATGCTCATCTCCTTTTTGATCGCCTGAAGCTCGTTCAGGCTTGCCCATTTGCCCAGGACTCCCCGCTTGTTCCATACGTCGCTGGCATCCCACATCCGAACCTTGTCACCGACAGCAGGGTCGAACTGAAGCCCTTCCGGAACGACGTAGCCGCCGCCACTCATGTTAGATTGTCCGGAAAGGATGAAGACCTTAGCTTTGGCATCCGCCTGGGATAGCGGGAGGAGTAATAAAACTGTTAGGAAAAGGATTTTCAGTTTCATGGGCAGGTTGTCAGCTGAGTGTATTTTTATTTCTTGTTCGTTTCGGGCAAAGCCCAAGCGAAGACACAAACCTTCATTACTTGGGATTGGTCATTTGATCGAGGCGTTCCAACAAGCCCCGTCCCATGTCCGCTTCCTTGAGGCGACGTGCTTCGAATCTCGCTTGGGCATCGGCTTTCTGCTCATTCCACCATGCGCGACCCATCATGCTTACGGCGGGATCCTCGCTTTCCTGCAGGTCCCAAGTGTCCGTGCGGAAGCCGGGGAATGGAATGTCCTGATCGCCATTCAATTTCAGATTGCCCATGCCAGCGGTGGCCCATGCGTAGCGCAGCGCGACGGGCTTTTCCACCATCGGGCTCCAAACCTGGATGGTTAGTGTGTCTTTGGTCCACTTGTCATTTTGTTTCACCGGAAGGTAGCGGCCGTATGCCATGTAGAATTTGCCATCCTCGCCAGCGACGGAAAATCCCTCGAGAATCTCGCTACGATCGTCCGCCTGCGGGCGCTGCTTTTCGGCGAAGCGCACCATCATCATGTCGCCATTCGCCTCGACCTTGGGAAGAATCGGGGTGGTCCATGAAGCATTCGGATGTTGGTAGATATGGCTCAGGGCCCATCGGGCGGCGCGGTGGCCGTGCAGGCGCTTCTTGGTCGGATGCAACTCTGGAATCCTGACGTCGTAATCGGGAATGAACTCGGTGTTTTCCGGATCGCCGACATCTTCCAGTCCGAGCCGTTGCGCCTCCCGGATAAAGGGTCCAGTTTCTACTGAAAGCTGCTCGAAATTGGATGCATTTTGAGGGGAACTACTACCGCAACCACCAATGATGCAAACGGGAAGTTTCGGATCGGAGAAATCCTCACGCCAGCCCTCGACCATGAGCTTGATGAGCACGCGGTAACGCTTGGGGCGGCAATTGTCGCCAAGGGTGTTGTTGAAGCCTTGGTGAAAGAGCACTCCCTTGATGTTGTAACCCTTGAACACGCCGAAATAACCATTGTGCACACTGGCCATGTCGCTCGGGCTCTTGCCGGGAACGTTCCATGAGCGGACGGCTTTCGGATCTGGCCTGGGCGGCTCCGGTTGTCCCTTGGCCTTGGCCTGCTCTTTCTGCTTGGCCCAATCTTGATCCAGCATGGCGTCCAGATTGAATTCCGCCATGCGCTTTCTAACAGATTCGGCGTAGCTTTTTGACAGTGGATGTTCATCAAATTTCTGGGCTGGCACCATGCTCTCAAGAGAAGCTCCGCCGCGTGCGCTCTTGATCACACCGATGGGGATTCCCAGCGAGCGTTGGACCTCGATTGCGAATGCGAAGCCGATGGCGGAGAATTTAGCGGCGGTTTCGGGCGTAGAAACATCCCAGCTCTTGGAGACGGTATCAATGGCCTCGGGACGGATGTCGTCCTGCAGGCTGGCTTGCTCGTTTCCTGCGATGGAAAACATTCGCAGCAAGGGGATGTTTGCTTGCGGTAGCAGATGTTTGACGTCGGTGCCACTGACGCCAAATCCCATGTTGCTTTGGCCCGACATCACCCAGACATCTCCGAGAAGCACGTTGTCGAGGGTGATGGTTTCCCCGCCACTGGTCGCAGTGAGGGTGATTGGATCCGTGCTAGCAGGGCGTGCCGGGAAGCTGACTTCCCATTTACCGAGGCCTTTGTATGCCTCTTCGTAACCAAACACATCGACGGGAGCCGCGGCGGCGGTGGTGGCCTCGGCGGATTCCTTGCCGAGCGTGACCGTGACTTTGGAACCGGGCTTCGCCCAGCCCCAGACCTTGATCGGCTTGTCGCGCTGCAGGACCATGCCGCTGCCGAAGATGTTGTGGAGTTTGAAAGGCTGCGACTGCCGGTTCGATTGAGCCGTGGCGAGCGGGGTGACAAGCGCCATGGCGGTCATGACCCATAGAATGCGTATGTTAATTCTCATAAGTGTGTGTTGTTCCTTTGGTTTATTTTGTGATGGTATCGGCCAGAGCCTCTGCGAAACCACGGCCGATGCCGACCATGATTTTTCCTGAGCCCAGGTAATGGAAATCGCCGTCCGACACGCCTGTCTTGAGGATCAGTTCCTCTTCCGGTGTGATGTTCTTGGCACGGTATTCGGTGACGGCTTTTTTCAGCGCTTCGCCTTCGAGACCTTGGTCATATCTGAACACGTTCATGTGCTGATTGACCTCGTTTGACTTCGTGGCAAGTGCGGCGAGTTTGTGATCCCAGTATTTGCCGGTTTCAACCGCAATGACATTGCCTTTAAATTCAGGTTTCTCCGCAACCGCCAATTGTGCCTTCTGGAAGTTTCCGATATTTCCTTCGGCATTCACTCCGCCGATTCCCATCACGCCGATCACCGCCGGCATGTTAGGGGCGTTAAGATCCTTGCGGACGTCGCGGATGAGATTTTCTAACAACCAGGTGTATTGGTCATAGCCGCTAGATTTGTCACGGTTCGGGTAGGTGCCGGTATCAATCATGTCGTTCCATCCTTGGAACCAGACGAAGCCTGCGAGTTCGTATCCGGCGGCGGGATCATAGGCGGGATGATGTTTCTTCACATCGCTCAGCACCGACTTCACGTGGGTGATCATGTCGTTGTAGAAGGCACCCTGTTGTTTTTCATACTCGATGGCCTCCTGTTTCATGTTCTCGATTTCTTTCGGCAGATTGGCGCGTCCGCCCTCAAGGCTATCGCAAATGTCGAAATCAAAGGTCTCGATTTTTCCCGCGCGCCAACGGGTGATTTTGATCATCCAGTCGCCATCGAGTGTTTTGGAGCTATAAAACGCATCCCGCCACTGGTCGACGGGATTCTCACCCATACCGGCACCGTCCACCGCGAGGATGAGGTCGCCTGCTTGAAAAGGGTCGCCTTTGAGTTTACCTGCAGTCGCACTGAGGATGTAGACCGGATAGACGTCACCGATCTTACCGACTTCCGCGCCCTTGAAGCCATCGAAGCCGAGATGGCGCCTGCGGAGAGCATGCGCTTTTTCCGGTTTCCAATCATTCGCAAGATCGAGCTTGCCAGGCACGGGCAGCGCGGGGGCTTTCGTCTCCGCGGTTTCCGGCTTGATCAGATCGGGATGTCCTGGAGGTGGTGTCCACTTGTCGGAGCTCGGTGAACGGAAATGGTAGTTGAGCGATTTTCCACCCTGCGAAGTCTTGATGATGAGAAACGGCTCGTTGAGTTCCTTGTGAAGGTAAATCCCGCAACCATACTCAGGCCCGAATGTGGTTTGGCCTTTCACAGTGGAGCCGTATATGGGTTCGAGCCTGCCGCCTTCCTTGTCCTTCCACTGCGTGACGTATACTGCTTCGAGGGTCGCGGGTTTTCCGTCCTTGTCGAAAACATCCGCGTATTCCTTGGCGGAGTCGGGAGACATCTTGATGTGCTCCAGCGTACGGGTGCGTGCCATGCCGGTCATGTTGGATTGGCCCGCGAAAACATAGACCTTCAAGGGTTTGGGTTTGGTTTCGGCGAATACCGTCAAGGGACAGGCGAGCGCGAGGACGGCGGATAAAGCTGATTTGATTTTCATGAAATTCGATCTGTTAGTAAAATTTTCAAACATTGTTAGTTTTTAGGTGTCAGTATGAACTTGCCGAACGTGGCTCTGCCCGGACCGCGGAATTTCAGGATGTTGCTGCCTGCTTTCAGTTCGACCTCGACCGGTGCGGATTTGTCCCACAGGCCAATCGTATATGGCAGTTTCATTTGAACGGCAGTTCCGCCATTCGCCGTGACAAGGACGCTCTGGTCCCATTTTGGGGTTACAACGTCGGCGACGAGCTGATACTTGCCGGCCTTTGGCGCGTCGAAGGTGTATTCCCATGAATCGGTTTCAGTAGCATAGCGTGAGAGATGCAGATGCGTTTCACCCGCTTTGTTTTTGACGAACACAATGAGGTCTTTCACACCGCTTCTGGACTCTTTCGTGGTGCTCGTGGTAGGGTTGCTGGTGGCTGCCGATGGAATGGTGATGACGCCTTTATCATCGACCGTGATCTTTCCTGTCGCGGCCGGCGCACTCGCTGCTACGGCAGAGCTGTTAGATGATTTGTTTTCAGCTGACTTCAGCTTGGCAATGATGCGGCGTTGTTCATGCAGCGCCAATTCGTTCCAGAAGATTGGCTTTACAACCTGTCCCTTTTTCAACGGCGCCGGGCCTTTGGTCTTGCCGCTCCAGGTAATGAGACCCGGCTTGCGATCTTCACCGACGATGGCGCCGATCCATTGCGCTCTCTTGACCCTCATGAATGCGGTCGCATCTTCACGTGCTTTGCTGCTGGCATGGAAATTGACATCCGCACCATAGGGCCTGGTTCTCGCGTCGTTCATGGCCGCATAGAAACCACGGCCGCCTGGCCGCCAGTCATCGCCGGGTTTGGATTCCCCACCGAGTCGGGTGCCCCAACCAAGAGGATGCCAATGCGCGAGCGTTGCGTGTCCCGGCTCTTTGCGGGCAGCGGTCGGTATGCCGTGAGCTTGCAGCGTGAACCGTCCGTAAAACGCGCGTCGTCCGCAGATCCCGCCGTTAGCGAGGATATTTTGCATCATGGCGAGCTCAGGACGATCGTCTTTCACCATCGCGCTGGTGTAGGCGATTTCTTTATCGACCACATTCACATAGAGGGAGGTATTGCCATCGCTCGGAACGCAATCCGGCCGCAGGTTGTTGAGCACTTCACGACCCCAAGCAAGGACCTCGTCGGGATCGCTCGCATTCACTGCCATGGCCATGTTCCATGCACACAGATCCTTGAAGCCAGGGTCGAGCTCTCCAGCCAAATACCATTTCTCGTAGCTTAGGTATCTCTTTACGGGATCGATGTTGTTGGAAGAGCCATCGCTGCCTTCGCCTGCTTCGTCGCCTTCTTTAGAATCACCGCCAACGCTCGCTTGTTTTTGGAGCGGGGTCGCATGGGCAAGACTAACAGCCAACGCGAGATTGTGCAAAACTCCATCCTTGGCCTTGGTGCTGGCTTTCTGAATATCGGTGTAAATCTTCATCGCCTGTCCGAACTTTCCACCGGTCGGTCCGTCGGCGACCATCATCTGAATCATCAAGGCCTCGTTGGCGAGGAGTTGCTCGATGAGTTTTTCATTCTCCGGGTTCTTCTCGGAAAATTCTGCCAGGCCACGCGGGGTTGCGGCTGTGATGATCGTATATTTCGCCAGCTTACCATCGAGTTTGTCGCTGGTGAGGGTTGCATTCATGCCCATTGCATCCATGGCCGACCAAGTTGCAGCCATGACTTTTTCGTGTGCCAGCTTCGCCGCTTCGGCAGCCTTCATGGCTTCGGGCAATTTCGCTTCGGCTTCTTTTGCCGCTGCTGCAGCCTGTTCGATTTGGCCAGCCAGCTGTTCTTGCTGCTTTTTGGAGTGGGCGTTGAATGCGTCCTCGGATTCTAACAGTTTCTCGAGCTCGGGATTGGTTCCTCCAGTTGCCAGGGTCTGCACCATTTCTTCCTTTGCCTCCGCAAAAGTTTTTGGAGGTTGTTTTGAGGACTCCTGCAGTTGCTTGAGCTTTGCTCCTGCCGATTGCAATTTCTTGACCTCTCCGGCCTTGGCAGCGGCGTCTTTACTCGTGGCCTCTTCCGCTTTGATGGCTTCAAGCCACGCAGCGACTTTCGCATCGTCACGTTTTGGCAGAGCCGCTTCGATTTCGGTTTTGAGGGCGGCGTGGATCTCCACGAACTTTGTTTCCATAGCTTGACCGGCAGGGGTTAAAGCCACGAGTTGTGCGGTGGTTTTTCCTTTCTGTGCCGTCGCGGAAGACAGTGGCAGCATGACAGTGAATGCCAATAGGATGGCAGGGGTGTAGGTTTTTGGGTTCATGAGTTTTTTCGGATAGATTTCTAACAGATTCTAGTTTTTCGGTGTGAGTGTGAACTGGTCGAATGTGGCTCTGGCAGGCCCGTTGAATTTCAGGACGTTGCTGCCGGCATTCAGTTCAACTTCGACCGGTGCGGTTTTGCCCCAGAGGCCGATGGTGTAAGGCAGTGCCATTTCAATCGGTGAGCCGCCATTGGCTATGGCATACAGTTTGCGGTTAGGCATCGGCGTCGCGACGTCTGCGACGAGTTGATATTTCCCAGCTTTGGGCGCATCGAAGGTGTATTCGAAAGTATCTCCCGCCTTGGCGTAACGCGACAAGTGCAGAACCGTTTTGCCTTCCTTGTTGTTGAGGAACACAATCAGATCTGCTGACCTTCCCTTGTAGAGGACTCTCTTGCTCTCGGTCGGACTGCTGCATGCGGCAGATGGGATGGTGATGACGCCTGATGAATCGACGCTCGCCTTGTCTGTGGCTTTTGGTTCTGTCTTGGCAACGGCCGGAGTGGTTTTGTTAGATTCTAGTTGGGAAATGATGCGGCGTTGCTCATGCAGTGCGATATCGCTCCAGGTGGATGGTTTTGCTACTTCACCGGGTTTGAGCGGTGCTGGGCCTTTATTCTTGCCGCTCCATGTGATGAGACCCGGTTTCCAGAACTCACCGATGACGCTGCCGATCCATTGGGCCCGCTTGACCTTCAGATAAGCGGTTTCATTTTCACGTGCCTGGCTGCTTCTCAGGAAATTGACATCCGCGCCATAGTTTCCGCCACCGCCACCCATTTTCGCATAGAAGCCGCGATTCGATTTGCCCCAGTTGTGGCCGAGTCTGGTTTGCCATTCGCTGGGGTGCCAGAGTGTAACGGCCGAGTGACCAGGCTCCACACGTTCCGTGCTGGGCACGCCGAAGGACTGAAGGATGAACCGTGTGAAAAACCCGCGGCGTCCGCAGATGCCGCCGTTGGCGAGGATGTTCTGCATGAAGTGTTTGTCCGGAAGATCGTTGACCAAGCCGCCGCTGCCATAACCGATCTCATGGTCCGTCACATCCACGAACTTCAGGGTGTCGCCATCGTCAGGAATGCAATCCGGACGCAGGGTGTGAAGCATCTGGCGGCCCCAGGCCAGCATCTCATCGGGATCAGCGCAATCCACGACCCTCCTGAGGTTCCAGACGTTCAGATCCTTGAAGCCCTTGTGAAGTTCGCCGGCTTCATACCATTTTTCGTAGCTCAGATAGCGTTTCACCGGATCGAGGAACTTGGCGTTTTTGTCGCCGGTACCGGTATCCGATGCCTCCAGACCGTCAGCACCTGTTGGACGATCCCGTTTCTCGATTGGGACGGCATGAGCGAGGCTGGTGGCCATGGCGAGCCTTTGGAAAACACCTTCTTTTGCCTTAGGGCTGGCTTTCAGGATATCGGTGTAGATTTTCATCGCCTGACCGTATCTGCCCTGCGCAGCGCCGTCGTTGACGACCATTTGCAACATGAGATCTTTGTCTGTTAGAAGTTGGTCGATCAGTTTCTGATTCTCCGAGCTCTGCTGGGCGAATTCCGCCAAGACCGCAGGAGTTGCGTCTTTCAGAATCGTGTACTGAGCCAGCTTGGCATCAAGCGCATTGCTGGAAAGAAGGTCACTGACACCCAGCGCATCCATGGCCTTCCAGGTGTTAGAGAGCGCCTGATCATGCGCTTGTTTGGCGGTTGCAGCGGCTTTGATCGCCTCGGGCAATTTCACCTTGGCTTCTTCGACTTCTAGCTTGGCCTGCTGAATCGCGGCATTGATTTTATCGATATCACCCTGCCGGCTTTTGAGGAAACTTTCCGCGCTCTGGAGCATTTTCATTCTTTCCGGATCCTCTTCGCCTCTGGCCCTTGCGCGTGTGAGATCTTCCTGAGCGTCTTCAAGGGTTTGGGGAGCGTATTTCAGCTGGTCTTCCAAATCGCGAAGTCTTCCTTCCGCTCCCTGAAATTTTTCAACTTCCTTTGCCTTGGCGTTGGCCTCACTTTCCGGCCTCTCTTCCGCCTGGATGGCTTGCAGCCATGCGGCGACTTTTGCTTCGTCGAGCTTGGGGATTGCCTTCTCGAGTTCCGCCTGGAGAGCGTTTAGGGAAGAAGTGTATTTCGCTTCCAGTTCTTTACCGCTTTCGTTCACCACCACAGCGGGTGAGTGCCTGGCACTGTGTGCGCCTGCGTTCGGAAACGGGAACTGGGCGTTCGCCTGTCCCGCTATCAAGATAACGCTGCTGAATGCTGCAGTGAGGTAGTATGGGTGTTTCATGTGATTGGATGAGGTGGTTAGAGTGGTTAGAAAATGGATTCTTATGGTTTTGGTTTGCCGAGCTGGACGGAAACGCTTTCGTCTGGCTTCGCCCAACCCCAGATGACGATGGGCTTGCCGCGTTGCAGCACCATGTCGCTATCGGAGATGGCGGATAGGGATTTTAGTTTCATAAATAATTCGGAAAAACTTTGGACATGGAATCTCACTTCACCGGCTTGAGAATGGAATTTTTTTCGTCACGATTGGGTTACAGTCATGTTGAGAAAAATTTCTCAGATGAAATGATAAATCGATTCGAGCAACTGTTTTCGGAAAAGTGACAGTTTGGGTGGCGGCTTTCTTGCTCACTCTTTGCCACAGCGGTCATTTCATCGAAATGACCCTACCAGGATGAAATCAGCTTCGACATTCACCCTTCCCGAAGGTTTGGAGTTTTAGCGGCGTCGGCGGAACAGAACAAGTAGGCCAAGCGATCCGAGCATAAGGGTGGATGGCTCCGGGATGACAGCGATGAGGGCGATATCATTGCCACCCGTGAACGTTCCTGTTCCGATGCCGGTGTTGTTTGCGGTGTAGCTGATCTGCCAGTCGAAGCCGCCGTAGCTGGTCAGCGTCGCGCCTTGGGCAAGGCCGGTGTAGGTGCCGGTGATGGCATCCGTTCCATCGTTGAGCAGGATGAATATCAGATCATTGGCCGAATAGGTTGCCAGACCGCTGAACAAGGCAGTGAGGCTGCCGCCTGCGATGTTCACCGTGCCGGTGACATTGATCTGGTCGTGTTGGGTTTCGGGAGTGAGGCCCGTGATTTCAGCCGTGTAAAGCCCGGCTTGGCTGTAGTTGCCGGCATCGAGGGTTCCCGGACTATTGCCGGGATTGATGAAACCACCCGAGGAAACGGTGAGTGCACCGATGGTTCCCGAACCGGCGATCGTCGCTCCGGAGGCTACCGTGGTGAGCGAGCTGTTAGAGATGCTGCCGTTCACAATCAATGTTCCGTTAGAAATGTTGGTCGCTCCGGTGTAGGTGTTGGTGGCACTCAATGTCAGGTTGCCTGCGCCATCCTTGATCACAGATCCCGAGCCGCTGATGGCGGTGGTTGAGACGGTGGTGTTACCAGCTCCACCGATGGTGACATTCTGGAAAATTTTGGTGGCAATACCGCCGGTGAGTTCAAGTGAGGTGGTGGCGTCGGCGTTGATGCGCGCTCCGCTGGCACCGATTGCGATGGCCCCGCCGTAGGTGTTGGTTCCGGCTTGGTTGCGCAGGGCACCGCCATTGGTGATGCCGTTTCCATCGAGATCGAGGGCTTCAGCACCGATGGTGATCCCGTTGGACAACTCCAAAGCGGCACCGTGTTGGACCCGTATACCGCCCGCGGTCGTTCCGGCTGCGGCGGCGCTGGCGAGCCGCAAGACCCCCTCGTTCACATAGACGGCTCCGGTGTAAACGTTCTCCGTGGAGGAAAGAACCAAGGTGCCCGCTCCGGCTTTGAGCACATTGTCGGTAGCAAAGGTTGAATTCAACTTTGCGGAAATATGAAGCGTATCCCTGACCGTGTTGATGATCAGGTCTCTGCTTCCGTTAGTTAAGTATATCCCTTTCGTCGCATCCGCAGTGATGTTAAAGACTCCCGTGCCGCCACCGATGTAGAGAATGCCTCCTGCTAGAGTATCCGCATTGTTTTGGATTTTTAAGTTGGTGCCTCCGAGAGCCAGGGTGTTATCAGTGCCTCCCGTGCCCGTGAGTTTGAGGGTGGCGGCCGCCAACTCGGATGTGCCAGTCTGGTTTTGATCTCCGGTGAGCGTGTAGTTAAGACCGGCTCCGGTGCCGGTGGACGGCAGGGCGGTGGTGGTCCCGCTGAATGCGACGATGTTGCCGCTGCCATCGTTCGCTGCGAAGTTATCGCCGATCGTGGCCCATGCACCGAACATTCCAAAAGCATTGTTGGCGGTAGTCGTCTTCGCCACGGTGCCGTTTAGGAACGATATGCTACCGCCGTTCTGGCGGGTGATGGCATTCATCTGCAGCACGGTGTCTCCTCCATCCCGGGTGATGAAGGACGCTCCAGCTGAGACTACGGTATTTAACACTATCTCGGTGAGACCGGTTCCTCCCTTGAGGGTGATGGTGCTGCCGCCAAGGGTGCCGCCGCCGAGGGTGAGGGCGGCACTGTCGGAGAGTTTGGAGAGGGTGTTGCTGGTGTAATCGAGCACAAGGTTGCCGCCGCCGGTGGCAGAAGAGGCGCCTGTGTTTAGATTGTTGCCTTGCAGTGTCCATGTCCCGGAGCCTGCCTTGCTGATTCCAACGAGGCTGGTGGCGCTGTTGTTGACGATCGCGCCAGTGATCGTGCCGCCATTGGTGCCACCTAAAGTGAGAACACGCGTGGAGGCGCTGGCGTTGGTGTAGACATTGTTGAATGTGGTCGCATCGAAAGTCAGGGCACCGGTGCCGTAGTTGAGGATGGCCGCGCCGCCGGTATTGGTGTTGGTGCTGCTGTTGATCTGGATCGTTCTGTTCGATTCGGCGGCAGCGCCCGTGTAGACGAGAGCTCCGGTGCTGTTGGCATTTCCCAAGACAAGCGCGCCCATGCCGATGGCACTGGCTAGCCCGGCGTCATTGATGCTAGTGATGACCAGCGCCCCGCCACTGACCGTGGTGGTGCCGGTGTAGCTATTGGAATTGTTCGCAAGCACCCATGTTCCGGCTCCCGATTTGTTGACTGTAAGCGCGCCTGAACCGTTGTTGGCCAGCTGGACGCTGAGAATGTTCTGACCAGTATTGGTGCCACCGAGGATGAGAGTGCGGGCTGCATTCGTGCCGACGTGACCCACCGCACCGGTGTTGGTGAAGTTGACGGTCCCGATGCCATTGGACAAAATGCCGGCAGATTGACCAGCCTGAGCGCCGATGGTGAACAAGCGGTCGGTGGTGGCATTGGTTGCGCCAACGTAACTCAGGTTGCCTGCAGCATTGCTATGGCAAATCACAAGATTAGAGGCTGCGCTGGAAGACGCACCAATGCTGCTGGCTAAACCGCCATTGGTGAGAAAGGTGACCTCCAGTGTGCCGCTGGTGCTGGATCCGATGATCGTCGCACCGGTGTAGGTGTTGGCTGCGTTGCTGAGGCGCAGTGTGCCGTTTCCAGACTTGGTGAAACTGGTGCCTGCGCCGGTAATGAGGGAAGAAATTTCGGTGGTAACTGAGTTGAGGGTGTTGATGGTCGCGGCAGCCGCTAAATTGATCGTTCCACCAGAGAAGAGGATGCTGCCGGATAGGCTGCCGAAAGTGATGGTTCCGGCATTCACCGTGTTGGAGACGTTGATGGTGCCAGCGGCGAGGCCGTTGCCTGCGGTGCCGAAGTTGAGCGAATCGGTGGTGGTGGTGGTCACGCTGGTGCCGAGCGTTGCATCTGCATCGCCGGTGGCGCTCCCAGACCATAGGGTGCTGCCAGTATCAGTCCAAGTGCCCCCTGCCGTGCCGAAGCCGGTGGTTCCGGTGCCGTTGTTATCCCAATAGTAGGTCAGCGCGGAGGCGGATGAGAGCGCGAGGATCGAGCTACCGGTGAGGGCGAGGAAGTGGCGGAGGGAGGATTTTGAATTCATGAGATAGGATTTTGAATGGTCGGTGGAACGGATTCTTCGTGGATTTTTTCTCGGGTTCTCTTGCCAATCTGAAGATGAAGAGCCGTAATAACGCATACAAAGTCAGAGACGGCGCATGTCTTGAAGCAAAATGCATCTAAGCAAGTGTTTCTTAAAAAGTGACAGTTTTATACTGCAGTTGTCAGCAATGGGTCTAAGGAAGAGAGGAACAAATATTTCCAAAAAAAAGCTCCAATTGATCAACGCAGCGGGCAGCTCACGGAATATAATCCCGTATCGTGTGCATGCGTAGACGATCGTTGGTCAGGTCGTGATAGAAGAACACCATGCTGCGGGCTTTTTCGTTGTGAGGCCAGGTGCTGGAGAAAAAGGGGCGGGCTTCCTCTTCCTTGCGGAAGTAGAACTCGGTGAACAAACCGTCGCCTTTCGTTTCGTTGCCTTTGATGATTTTGGCGGGGGCGACGATGGTTTGGCTGCCGGGTTTCAGGGCAAACTTGGTTTCGCCGAGCATGCCGGCGATATCGACTTTGGAAGCGTTCATGAAAAAGAATTTCCCGCCGCCGAAATTGTTAGAATTGTTATCGATGGGAATGACCTGCATACCATCCTTGTTTTCTTTGCCTTTGCGAATGAGCAGAATGATCTGATCTGACGAAGCGATGGAAGCGGCGGATCCGTAAGAGGTGAAGGAGGCTTTTTCATCTTTGCCTGTGGCGGGTTCCAATTTTCCAACTGACCATGTGGCGAGGCGTTTGACTTTGTAGGGCTCGGATAGCGCGTTTGTGGGGGTTTTCACTTCGAGAACTTTTCCATCACCGATAATCAACTCAACCGGCTCGGGACTGGCGCTTTTGGGAAAGGACAGGAAACGCAAGGTGACCTGCTCCGCTTCTTGGGCGATGAGAGGCGAACCAAGAGCGAACAAAAACACACCAAGCAAGTGGATGAAAAATTTCATGGGATGATGTTGCATATCAAATCTCCGACGCATTTAGCCAGCGGAATGATATGATTTGGATTTTACGACCGAATAGCTTGTTCGCATCCGAGTTCAGAACGGCGGTTTTTATGTGAGGTTCATCCGCCTCATCCACATAATTCGGACTACGTTGAACCACTGCTTCACACCATGCGCGAGCAACAACCTTGCCCTTGGTATCCAGTGAATCGCCATAGGTGCGGATTACAAAAGTATCGCCGCGCGGAGTGAGTTGTTCGGCGAATTGGCGCAGCAAGTCTGCTTGATCTACATAGGCCGAGCTGCCATAGGCGGCAGGACCTTTGGCTGCGTCTGGGAAGGCGAAAGGAATGCTGCTGGTCTCGCTATCGAGGATGCGGGCGTCGCTGCGGAAATTCTTGTTGATCGTGACTTCCGGGCCTTTTCCATCCGCCCCGTCGTAATCAAGAGCGGCTTGGAGCGCGCCTTTGAGCGCGACTCCACCGGGGTTGTTAGAATCGAGCCTGCGGTTGACGAATTCTGATAGAGAAAGAAACGGTCCGCGTTTTTTCACCTCACGCACCATGGCTTGGGCGAGTGCGTCGATTTCATCTTCCGAGATGCCACGCAGGCCTTTCCATTGCGCGGGATCACGTGGATCTTCCGTGTCCGCCGTGGATGCGGGGAGGCCGTTGGGTAGTGCACTCATGCCGATCGGCACCGTGTTGCCTGTGTTGGCTTCTTTGGGGATTTTTCCTGTGTCGAGGTAAGCGATGGGCTTGCCTTTGAGGCTGGAGAAGAAAACCTTCCATGCATCAACTGAGGTGGAGTTGATATTGAAACCTCCCTCGACCATGAGGTGGGCTGCGATCTTGTCGGCAAGGCCGTTGGTGTAGGTGTTTTTGGCGGCGAAAAGCGTGTCCAGTTCGGCGCTGTCCATGCCTGTCGTTTCAGGAGTCATGCGGCGGTTCGGCAGAAGTTTGTCGTTGAAGAAAAAGTCTGTGGCGACCTGTTTCGCATCGCGTACCGAGCCACCGAAAATTTCCACCGTGCCGGGTTGCGGGGTGATGGAGGAGAAGAAGAATTCATCCCACAGAGCTTTGTTGGCGAGATAGGAATGATCGGCGAAGGTCACGTTGCGCTCGCCGTCGTCCTGATCGCAGAGACGTTTCCAGGTGGGATCATAAGCGACACCTGCAGAGAGGTTCGGATTGGCGTAGGAGTTGCCGATGGCTTGGAGTGCATGAGGAAAGAGTCCACCTTGGCCAGTGGCGGTGACGCGCTGAAAGCCCAGATTTCCGCTGGGGTCATCGAGGTTGCTCATGCTTCCATCGAGATTCTCCATCTGCTGGCCCGTGTAGCCGTGGGCGACAGGAGCTTCGTTGGCGAGGGTGAAGCCGCCGAGTCGGGCATGGCTAAGAGTGGCGATGGAAATGGGAGGTGTGACCGGGATTTCCTGTTGGACGACGTGGGTGGCACCGGATTCGGTCGTGTATCCCCCACCATAAAAGCCATTGCCGCTCTGCGACTCCTGCACCATGGATTCGAGCACGGAGTTCATTTCGTCGATCCACCAGTTCCAGCCGTGATTGTAGTGCGATGCACCGTCAACCTTGTCGATGACGGTGGGCTGGATCGGGCTGGAGTGGAGGAAGGGGCGACTGGCGAATTTACGTCCTGCAACTATGCCTCCGTTGGCGAGTTCGCTCGTTTCGCAGCCGGCCATGAGGGCGAGTTGGATAAACGGGACGGTTTCTCCCGCGCCGGAGGCACCCACGATGGTGTTGGCGGTTACAGGCTCCAATGGAGTGCCGAAAGTGATTGCGGTTGAGCCCTGCTTGATGATCTGCTCGTTGAAAGCTCTGGGAAGACTGGCGATATTGAACCCCCGTGGGGTTGCCATGGATCCACCTCCGAAGCGCGATACCAAGCTCATGTGGCGCAGATTGAGATATCCGAAACCCTGACTGGCTCCACTCCCCCCCGCGGAATAATATCGTTGGGCCATGTAAAAACACAATGCAGCGCCGTCAGGAGAGATTCCTTCACTGGGAGGCCAGGCCGCTGGATAGGTTGGCGTTTCGGTGTAGACGGTGAACTCGAATGCGTCCGAGCTGTTCGCATTCATGGTGCATGACCAGCGCTCCCCTCTGCCCGTGCCGCCGGGATCGTAAAAAATGTTCACTGCCGGATTGGTGGGGCCGGGCGTTACTGCGGTGAATGGAACCAATGGATTGTGAGTGGCACCGATACTGTATGCATTACAGGAAGTCCTCAGGGTCAGGATGCCGTTGGGATTCCAGCCGGGCACGGCATCCACCATATTTTTCCCATGGGTCATGTTTTGGGCGGCATGATACATCTGTTGCTGAGAGAGGAAATAAGGGCCGCTCGATACTGCGGAAAACACTCGGACTTCGCCGGGCTTGAAAACGATGGGCGAGTTGTTAGGGGCATTCACTCCCGGAATGTTCAGCTTGATCAGCTCGGAGCGCATTCCCACCCCTGTTACGATTCCGGTCAGAGGAATGACACCATGGTTGTAGATGGTGCCATCAGAACGCCGCTTGCGGATGTTGAACATCAGCGGCGGCGATTTCACGATCAACTGCTGGACACGACTCGCGCCGCTTTGCATGACGATGGGCACGTTGTAAGGATTCCACATGGTCACTGCGGGAGTCACCGCAAAGCGCAGCTTGTGGGTATCGGTCAAGGGAATGTGACGATTCACCGTGTAAATGTTCCACGTCCCGGCACGATCCGCAGCAGTGATCGGCTCGGCGTAAATCGAGAGGAGGAATTGGATTTTGATGGGCACCGGATTGCGGTAGAGCGTGGTGTATTCGCGTTGAAACTTGGTGGTGTAATCCGCTGCTGTGCCATAATCGGGATTGGCGATCTGAACGCTGTTAGCAAGGGCGGTGGAAGTGTATTCGATCCCCGCTTTGCGGCTCTTGTCATAAAGCTGATAAAACGCGGCAAGATCCTGGATGGGAACGCATTCCTGCGGTGTGTTGGGCAAGGTCGGATATTTGGCGGGATTGTTCGCCCACGCATCCTTGACGTTGAACTTGTAGAGCATGAACTCGTTCGTGCGCTCGTTGGGATCGATGGTCCGTTCGAGTAGGGTGTTGAGATCGCGTTTCAAACCGCCTTCGCGGACATCTGTTAGAAGAGAAAATGAAAAAGGAGTAACGCCATGAAAGTTTCTCTGTGCCGGGCGTTCTACCGCGCCGTTGACGAGATCGAGAGTGGCAAGGGAGGGAAGTTTGCCCAGATCGGAATCGTTCTGGATGTTTTCAAGACCCGAAACGGTTTTGCTTCCCATGGAAGCGGGCGCCTGGCCGCGGAAGATCCTGTCAGCGCTTGTTAGATTTTGTTCCGCGGCGTAGGAATCATCCATGAGGCGGGCTTTCTGGCTTTCATCGCCAACCCACCAACCGTAGCGGCCGGTGACTTTGGAGCTTGCCAGATCCTTAATATCTAACAAGCGAGCGGCGACGTAGTCGTTGGAGTCGGTTGAATCCTTTCCGAGTGATCCTTCCGAAACGAGGTAGATGGCTTCGTCGTCTCCGTCGGGCATGTTGTAGGCTTGAAGATTCAGATCAATGGGAGATTTGATGGATGAACTCTCCTTCTCGTTCATCGATACCAGCCACTTGCGAAAATGGTCTCCCCTGTTAGATAAATAGGTGGGAGCCATTGCATCCGACACGCCCTCGATGGTGCTGTGTTGGCTAGATTCTCCAGCACCGGCTTTCCATGAGTTCCATACGCCAGTCCAGTGGCGGTGTTTGATGTTGGATGAATCAGGATCCAAGATATCGCTGTTTGCGGAGATGCGCTGATCCGGTCCCATTTGCTTTTGGAGCTCACCGATGGCGATCATGAGAGCCATGCGGGCGTTGGCGCGGGCGCGGGCTTGCGCCGAATCTTGATTGCCCGTGCGCAGGGTTACCACTGACATGCTGAGCGTCCCAACCGTGATGATAGCCAACAACACCATCAACAAAATCGTGGCGATGAGAGCGAAGCCATTAACGGGTTGGCGCTTTGATGGGAGGGTTTTCATTTCAATCGGAAGGTGGGTTTTTGATTCCTCAATTTATTAAGACTTGTCATATGAAGAGATGACGGGAGCCCAGATGTCGAAGCAGAAAGTAGTTGCTAAGTGTTTCTTAAAAAGACACAGTCACGTGCATGGATCATTTCAAGCCGCTCACTGTGGTTGAACAGCTCGTCAACTATTTGCGGGATGCCATATCGAAGGGAAAACTGAGCGATACCATGCCGGGTATCCGAAAACTTGCGGGCACCTTGGGCGTGAGCTTAAACACGGTTATCGCAGCCGTTGAGCAACTTGAAAAAGAAGGCTTCCTCGAGCATCAAGGCCATGGGCGGCGTAGCCGAATCGTTCTGCCGGAAAATTTTTCAAAGCCTGGCTTCCGAGTCACCCTGCTGCCTTATGAGAGGGTTGATATTCAGCTCGACTATGTTGTGGAAATCCAACGTCGATTGAAGGAAGATGGGTATATTGTCCGAGTTGCTGATAAGAGTTTGGTCGAGCTGGGGATGAATATCAAACGCATCGCGCGAATGGTGAATGCGACCAAAACCGACGCGTGGGTGGTTTTTTCTTCCCCAGAGGAAATTCTCGAATGGTTTACCAAGCAACTTATACCAACCTTCGCCTTGTTCGGTCGTTTCCGCAGATTGCCCATCGCGGGGATAGGGCTTGATAAGGCTCCTGCGTTCCGAGCCGCAATCCGTAGATTGGCGGAGCTAGGACACCAGCGCATCGTTTTGCTACAACCCAAACATAACAGGATTCCCATTCCAGCTTATCTTGTTAGGGAATCCCTGGAAGAAATGAAGGCAAACGGAATCATGACAGGGTCATATAATATTCCGGACTGGGAGCCGACTCCGGAGGGACTGAGGAAGCGACTCGATTCACTTTTCGCTACGAGTCCGCCAACCGCCCTCATTCTTGATCGACCCAACGAGTTGATCGCAGCTCAGCTGTATCTTGCGAAGAGGGGAATATTCGCGCCGCAGGACATTTCATTGATTTCCGATGACGATCCCACCTTCGAGTGGTGCGAGACTCCGGTTTGTTGCATTCAGTGGCACAGCCGCCCATGGATCAACCGTGTTGTCGATTGGGTCGGCAATGTAGCGGATGGCAAAGACGACCGACGTCGGAATTTCACCAAAGCGAAATTTGTGGAAAGAGGATCGATCGGGCCGGTGTCTAATAAGAAACCGTGATCTTGCTTGATTTTCGAGCAAGGCAGTCATGGCCCCAATGCTTTTAGCAAAAATACTTCATGGGAAGGAGCTTTCGATAGCTGGCTGAAAAAGCGCGGATGTATGAAGTGAAGACAGATTCATCAGGTGCAATTTATAAAACAAAGACGGTTTGCCCGTGTCGCCGTTTAGCACTTGCGGTTACTAGATAGAAGATAATGAGACTCTAGACAGAAGACTTAAGAAGCTGACTGAAATAATGACTTCCGTCGAAAATGCTTATTCCAGTCTTGTGTCTTATGTCTCCAAGTCTCGCGTCATTATTCCTATGACGCCGCTTTCTGGAGGCCGCGACCAGCTCTGCTGATGTCTTGACCTACGCCGCTCACGGTGCCGCAGCTCGAAGTGAACATCGAGAACAGGGCGGAGGCAATGAGAAGGATGATGATGCGTTTGTGTTTTTGGATCATGATGGGATGAGGTTTATGGTTGAAACAACAATGCATGATTAAATTTTTCCTGCCGGTGTCAAGAAAGCTGTATGAAGTGAGAAGAATAAAATTGTTAAAACGAATGGGTGATTGCATCACTTTGCCCCAGCGCGCCATTCACGCAGGAAAATTTCCCACTCTGCGTTCGCGGTTGGGTAGTCACCCATGGTTTTTCCAACCATGGCGCGGTGGAAAGATGCGCCGGCTTTGATGAGGTGAAGGTTGGATTCTGGATGGCCGGTCCAGATCGGATCTACCTCGGGCGGGCATTTTTCTAACAGTTGATCAATCCAACCCGTCAGTTTTGGCCCGACGCACCAGATCACTTTGTCGGTTTCGGCGACTTTTCGGAACGTCTTTGGTGTTTGGTATTCGATGACGGGGAGGTCGTCGGTGTTGATCGGGTATTCGCTGAAAAGATTTTTACATTTTGTTAGGTTTCCCGCATAGAGAAACGGCATGGATTCCGTGGCGACGCGATACATCTCGGGATGCGCATCTTGCCAGGTGAGTCCATCGACGGCGGCGACCATCGCTTCGCGTTTGCCAGATGGCGGCACGGCGAGAGGTGATGGGCTGCGTCGTCCGATAAGGGCGACTTTTTCCTGACCGGGGTCGAAATTATTGCGCCACATGGTGACCTCACCAAAAACTTCCAACATGGTGTGGGCGATTACTCCGAATTCATATTCTGTGAGCTGATAGAGCGGCAGCCACTGAACGAATACGCCGTCGTCATTCAAGCGCGAGGCGACCACTCGGAAATGATCGAGGCTGTAGAGGCTGCCTGCGCCACGTTGATAGGGCAGGAACAGGTCGGCGTTGATCATGTCGAATTTTTCGTCGGAGGCTTGTAGGAAATGTCTGCCGTCCTCGATCAGGATTGTGGAGCGTGGATCACTGAACAAGCCGCCGGTCATCTCCGCCGGAATCCATTTCTTTGATGCCTCCACGACCGACGGGATGAGTTCGCAAGTCACTATGCGATGCACGTTGGGATGCTTTTCATCGAGTGCCGCACCCGCAGAAATGCCCGTGCCGAGACCGAGGAACATGATGCTTTCGGTCTCAGGAAAAAGATACAGTGGTATGCGCGCTTGATAGGCTTGCTCCAGATAAGCTTCGGTCGATCCCAATCCGTATCCGCTGTTGACCTTGATGACGCGATGGCCATTGGGTAGTTCGATCGCGGTAACTGTGCCATCGCTTTCCTCCCATGCTTGCAAAACTTTGCCTTCATCATTTCCTAACAAAATTCCTGCAATGGGCAGTCCGGTCGGGTCGAGCACGGTGAAAACCAAGGCCAAACATCCCATCCCAGCCGCCCGGACAATCACGGCTGATTTGCCGAGACCCATTGGCAGCAATATTCCGAT
This sequence comes from Akkermansiaceae bacterium, assembly GCA_031419275.1. GTDB lineage: Bacteria > Verrucomicrobiota > Verrucomicrobiia > Verrucomicrobiales > Akkermansiaceae > Luteolibacter. The sequence goes on from JANOKJ010000193.1 coordinate 45,386, forward strand.
CAGCAGGTAAGTCGAAGTGAGGACCTGCATGGTTTTCCACATTCCCAATGTTGGCAGCATGACAAATCCGCATAGCAACGCGCCAGTGATAGCGCCTGCGGTGTTGATGGCTAACAATCGACCCAACTTCCAACCCGGCGCTGCGGTTCCGCGTTCGGCTAGCTTCATCAGGAAAGGGAAAACCGTTCCCATTGCGATGACGACAATCCCAACTCCACGAAATCCCGTATGGAAAAGTCCGCTTACATATTGATCCCACGGCTCCAATGAACTCACTGGCCGTAGCTGATGTGTGACATGCATCAGCAGCCATGGCCCGATGACCAAGAGAGCTCCACCAACCAACGTCATCACGCCAACTGCTGTCCACACGTTTCTAACAAAACGTGATACCAATGAGCTAATCACGGAACCAATCGCGAGGCCGACAAGCACGACAATCAAAATGATCGCATACGAATATACCGAGTTTTCATGAACTTGTGCGAAGATTCTCGTCCATACAACTTCTAGCGCTAGGATCACAAACCCAGAGAAAAAGCTTAATCCCAAGATTGCGTAGCGCTCGTTGAAAGGAATCACGATCTCCGGATCATTGTTAGATTTCGCCTTGGCGGTTGGAGCTGGTGCATCAGGTAATCGCAAGCGCCAAGCCACAGCTCCGACCCCTAACGAGAGCGCGAGCGAAATCAGATACGTTTTTGTGAAACCCAACGAAGGAATCAGCACGAAGGCAGCAAACGCAACTCCCAGCGCGGCGCCCAAAGTATTGAGACCATAAAGCAGGGCTCCCGTGCGACCAAGGTGTTCGGGTTGTCGAACCGCCGCTTGGCCGATGGCGGGAACTGTGCCTCCCATGAAAAAAGCCGCTGGAAAAATCAACAGCAGCGCCAGAGCGAATTTCACCACAAGCAGCCAAGGCGTTTCAGAAATCGATTCGTAGAGGGATGGATAGATCGCATGAAAAATTTTCAGGACGACAAAATAGGTGAGTGCGGAAATGGCGATCCCGAATTCCAACCATGCATACAAGCGCATGGGGCGCTCGACTTTAGTAACGCGTTTTCCCCACCACCAACTGCCTGCACCCAGCCCGGCGAAAAACGCGGCAAGTGTCGCCGCCGCAGCATGAGAGGTGCTACCAAACAACAAGCCGAGCTGTTTCATCCACAGCACCTGGTAAACCAAGCCCGAGAAACCAGATGCAAACACCAGCAAAGCAATCACCCCGCCACCTTGCTCTGTGGCTGGCTTGACCTGGGTGCGCTCGTATTTGGATTTGCCCTTCATTCGCGCTAACCTAGTGACCGATTTCTCCGCTGGCAATACCTTGAAAGGCTCGAATCCAGTTGGCGGGCTTTACTCAATCCTCCCAACGAATCTGGAACTCGATTTCATGGGAGTCGCCTTCGCGTTCGTGTTCGATGCTGTAGACGGCACGCACGGGGGTGTAGATGCGTTCTCCTGCGATCTGGATTTCAAACTGCTCGCCGGATTCAATGCAGTCTGCAAGGCGGCGCAGCTTGGATACGAATTCTTCATGAGTGTAAATTTTCTCGATGTCGCGTTTTGGTTTCATGAAAGTGAATGGAAGTTAAATAGGCCTGCGGTGAGATCAAGCTCGTGATGGGTTGATTATTTCGCTGGCGGCTCGACAGAAGCTGTTAGAGTTTTGAGTCTTTCGATGGTATCTTTGGCGACATCGGCTTCTTTTTTTCTGCGTTCCTCGATGAAAGCGGCTGCATCGGTTGCGGCTTGTTTGCCGCCCGCCTCTTCGATGATCGCGGGATCTTCGCTTTCTGGGTAGTCCCAGTTGTCGGTTCGGAAACTTTGCAGTGGAAGCCAGGGTTTGCCGCTGACTTTCAGGTTGCCCAAAGGACATACGGCCCAGGCGTAACGGACGGCTTTGGGCTCTTTCACCAAAGGACTCCAGACGCGGATCGTGGTGGTGTCGCTGGATTTCGCGTTGCTGCCGTGCTTCTTGTCTTTGAGTAAGGGAAAGCGTGCGTGAGCCATGTGAAATTTTCCGTCTTCACCAGCGATGGAAAACCCCTCGATGATGGGCGACCAGTCGTCGGGCATGACGGATTTGTCGAATTTCAAAACCATCATGTCGCCTTGTGGCTCGGCGGAGAGGAGCTTGGCACTTTCCCAATCGACTTTCGCATCGTAGACTTGGTTGAGGGCCCAACGTGCCGCGCGCTCGCCGTGTTCGCGTTTTTTCGCTGGGTGCAGGCCAGGGATCTGGACGTCGTATGCGGGGAGAAAGGCGGTGTTCTCCGGGTCGCCGACATCAGCCAATCCCAAACGCTGCGCCTCGTAGATGTATGGAGATCCGCCCAATGCTTTGATTTCGAAGTTCTCTGCATTCTGTGAGTCATCACCGCCGCAGCCGCTGATCACGCCGACAGGAAGTGTTGGATCGTTGAAATCCTCGCGCCAACCTTCGACCATCAGTTTCACGAGCGCGCGGTAGCGTTTTGGACGGCAGTTGCCACCGAGAGTGTTGTTGAAACCTTGGTGAAACAGCACGCCTTTGATGTTGTAGCCTTTGAACACGCCGAACATGCCGTGATGGATGCTGCCCATGTCGCTGGCGCTCATTCCGGGAATGTTCCAAGATGTTAGATTGTCGCCGTTCACGGGTTTTTTCGGCCAATCTTTTTCAGGTAGTTTTTTGGATTTCGCTCTCGCGAGCTGGTTTTCCCAGACTTTCAAAGAGGTGGCCTCCCTATCGAATTCCGCGATTTTCTGTTTCATGTATTCCGCATAGCGCTTGGCGAGCGGATGTTGGTCGAATTTGTGGCTGGGGACGATGGCCTCGATCGATGCGCCACCGCGGGAGTTTTTGATCACGCCGATGGGAATATCTAACGACCTCTGAAGTCTGGAACCGAAAACATAACCGATGGCGGAAAAGTTGAGTGAGGTTTCCCGATTCGAAACTGCCCATCCCTGAGTATCAATTTTTTCCGCAGGGATGTCATCCTGCGGTCCGGATTGTTCGTTTGGAGAGATCGAGAAGAAACGCAACAGTGGGAGATTTGACTGAGCGGATTCGATGTCCTCCTCTTGCACGCCTTTGAGCGAGAAAGCCATATTGCTTTGGCCAGACATCACCCAGACGTCGCCGACGACGATGTTGGACATTTCCACTTTCTCATCGCCAGCGGTGACGATCATGGCCTGGGGTTCCGCGCTGGCCTCACGTGCAGGGAAGCTGACTTCCCAGCGGCCCTTTTCACCAGCGGCTTTGGCTTTTGCTTGGTCTTTGCCGAGCTGCACGGTGACGTTCGCGCCGGATTTGGCCCAACCCCAAATCACGATGGGCTTGTTGCGTTGCAAGACCATGTTGCTTGCGAAAATGGCATGCGTTTTCAGCTTGCCGGACGGGGCGGGTTCCTGGGCGGGAGCCAAAGTTGTCAGGGAAGTCATGAAGATCCCAGTGAGCAGAATAATCAGGCAAAGACCCGCAGATGGGGAATGGAGTTGTTTCATGGTGGATGGTTTTTTGGCGATCATACGTTTGGATATTACCTCTGCGTTTCATCAATTCTCTCGGCGGATGATTAAAAATCTGATTTCCCCGGACTGGAAATGCTCAAAATTTCATCGCGACTTTTCCAATTAGCTTGGGTTTCCACTACATCATGAAAACTCAAATTTTAAGTTTCGCTGTGCTTTTTGGTCTGATTGCAGGGGTTTTTGCCGAAGATGCCACAAAGCCACTGGTATCGCTCACTGTGAAAAGCCAGTTGTTGAGCGCAGATAGGGACGATCGAGGACCGCGCTCCGAATCGACAGATAAATATTACACCCTGCGAGTCGTGATCAAAAACCTCAGTGACTCAACTCTCGAAGGCGTAGAATTGACGGGAGATGCGTTAATCAACCGTGCTGTCAATGATAACGAAAAAATCGTCAAAGAAGCCCTCAAATCAATGAAAATTCCGGCGATGAAGCCGAACGAAAATCTAACCGTCGATCTCGGTAAGTTCACATTGTCCAAACTGAAGTGGAAGAGTCGTACTTTTGAGGAAACTTTAGAAGAATGGAAAGTCGTCTGCAAAAAAGGCGAGGCCAACATCGGTGAAAGCGAGAGCAGTGAAAAATACGATGCTCTGCTCAAGGAAATGAAGGAGCAGAAGGAAGAGGCCGCTGAGGATTTCGACAAAAAGAAAGCCGATCACAAGCGCAAAGAAAATTTCCGCAAGTTGCGCGACTGATTTGAAAAGATCGATTGTCCTTCATCTGCCCTGAGTTATGAAGTGGCGCTGCCGTAGCTTTGATGAAACTTTGGAAGAAAGTCGCCTGCCATAAAGGGGAGGCAAACATCGGCGAAAACGTGAGCGACGAGAAATATGATGAGCTTTTGAAGGAGATTAAGGATCAAAAAAAGAACAAGCTGACGGAAAAAAGGGAATAAAGAGCGAGGATAAAATATCTAAAAGGTAAGTGACTGATCTGAAAAGGTCGGGTGCAGCTCATTTTTCCTGAATTTCGAATTACTATGAAAAACCAATTTCTTAGAGCGTTAATCATTCTTGGCATCATTGTAGGGGCGTCTGCTGAGGAAGCCGCCAAGCCAATGGTTTCACTCACGGTAAAGAGCCAACTTCTCAGCGCGGATAGAGATATTAGAGGCCAACGTTCAGCGCCAAAAGACAAGGAAATGACCCTGCGAGTGGAAATCAAAAACCTTAGCGATTCCACTCTTGAGGATGCCGAATTAACAGGAGATGTGATTCTCAGTCGATCCGTCAACGAGGAGGCGAAATTCGTCCAAGAACTGCTCACATCCCTGAAGCTTCAGCCGATTAAGCCTAACGAAAAAATCACGGTCGACCTCGGAAAGTTTACGATAAGCAAAGTGAAGTGGCACTGCCGGAGCTTCGATGAAACTTTGGAAGAATGGAAAGTCGTTTGCAAAATAGGTGGTGCTAATATTGGTGAAAAAGTAAGCACGGATAAATATGTTTATTTAGTTAAGCACATGAAGAATTAAGAAGAGAACCAAGAGCGCAGAGAAAAATTCCGCGATTGATCTAAAAAGATCGATTGTCCTTCATCTGTTTTCGCTGTAATGGCTAGCGGATGAAAATCCAAATCCTCAGGGTGTGCGTGCTGCTGGTTTCCATTTCCGCAGCGTCGGTGCTGGTCTGGAATGCTACGAGGAATCGAAGGCCGGCAGAACGAGGTTCAAAAGATACAATTAGCCCTACAGAAATGCTGGGCTCAAGTAAGTCCAAGGCCATAGGTAAGGAGTTATTTGATTATGAGCCAGAAAATGCAGTCGATGCCAATATTCTTGTGCCTTCTTCCAAGTCAGCGCTGGTTTTAGATGCAGATGAAGCAATCGACATTATTGATGGATCGATATTTAGCAAAGTCACCGACGAAGAAGTGAAAAGAACGCGAGATATGATGATGTTGGGCTCAAAGTCAGGAAGAGTGATGAGCGATGAAGAGATACGTAAAATGTTAGAAAATCAGAAAAAGCCACGAAAACTCATGCCATCATCGAAGTCAATTGATGCCATCCTCAGGCCTGATGACGTGAAGGAGGTCATTGAAGGTAGTGGAGCGGAGAAGAAACAAGCGCCTCTCATGCATTCTTCGAAGGTCAGCAGTGCCATATTGAGAGCGAAAGACGTCGAGGAAATCATTGAGCCTGAGAAACGGGATCCACATGCAAAGCAGGAGGTTCCGCCTCAAGAAGATCCTTTTGCGCCCTCCGAAGAAAAAGCCAAATGACTAAAGACATTCTCTATAGTTTAGTCGCTGCGTTGCTGAGTTTGGTGATTTTGTTCATCATCTTCACGCCGCTAGAAAAATGTTTTCCTGCGAAAGCGCAACGCGTCATCCGTCCGGCGTGGTTGACGGATCTGTGCTTTTTTCTCGGTCAATATTTGCTGTGGACTACTCTAGTGTTTGGGGCGTTGGCGTGGTGTGCACCTTGGTTGAGTTTGATTGTGCCAGTAGGCTTTCGTGCGATGGTTGGCGAGCAGCCCTGGTGGTTACAGGCGTTCGAAGTGATTTTAGTCAGCGACTTTTTCATCTACTGGGGACACCGCATTCAGCATCGCGTGCCGTTTCTCTGGCGCTTTCATGCGGTGCATCACAGCGCGGAACATCTGGATTGGCTCGCAGCACATCGTGAACATCCGCTGGATACGATTTACACGGTTGGCTTGATCAACCTGCCAGCGTTTTTGTTAGGTTTTGATCTCGCCACACTCGCAGGCTTCACCGCGTTTCGTGGAATCTGGGCGATCTACATTCACTCAAACGTGCGACTCCCGCTCGGTCCGTTGCGGATGTTGATCGGCGCGCCGGAACTGCATCATTGGCATCACGCCAAAGAACGTTTCGCTGGAAATTATGCGAACCTCTCCCCGCTCATGGACATCATGTTTGGAACCTATCGCCACCCCGGGCACGAACCCACCGAGCTCGGTCTCGTCGAGCCTTTTCCTAGAAGCTATCTCGGCCAGCTCATCTATCCGCTATTGCCGCGTAGGAAAAAATCCCGAGTTTCTATCTCCAAGAAATCGACTTGAGCGATTTGCATTTTTCGTAGGCCGTCGATCCATTTCATCGATTTTTTCACTCAAACTTCATCAAGGTTTCACATTCACATGCTGAGATGCCGGCATGAAAGAATATGACGTTGCGATTATTGGAGGAGGATTTGCAGGTTTGGCATGTGCAAGAAAAGCGGCCAGCCAAGGAATGAGAACTGTGGTGCTTGAGAGAAAAGCGGATTTGGGAAGCAACATTCGTACAACAGGAATTTTAGTTAAAGAAGCCGCAGACCTC
>JANOKJ010000194.1:0-9106 GCA_031419275.1 Akkermansiaceae bacterium
GTCTTTGTGGTGTTCGAATTCGTGAGCGCTGGCGGCGGTCATCAGTACGGCGAGGAGTAGGATTGGTTTCATGTTTTTTTAAGTTCTTGGTTCTTTGTTCTTAGTTCTTTGTTGGGGATCCGACTTCGCTACCTACTTCGCTAAAGCTACGAAGGTCAAGGAAGCTACGACGGACAAGTATGGGGATTGAGATTTGGAAATTGGAATTTGAAAATTAAGCGCAGCGTGGGCAGGTGCCGAAGAATTCGAGTTCATGATACAGGCCTTGGTAGCCGGTTTTTTCGCGAATTTCGTTTTCGAGTTTATGAACGGGGCAGGGAGCTTGAATAGCTTCGATTTTTCCGCAGCCGGTGCAGATGAGGTAATCGCTGTGTTTTCCGGGTTGGAGCAGGGTGAAATAGGCGGCGCGTTCGTGGAGGCCGAGTCGGCGGATGATACCGTGTTCGGTAAGGCGCTGGAGTAGGCGATAGACGGTGGCTTTGTCGCAGAGGCCGGTGAGGCGTTCCGAGCTAGCGAGCTCGGCGAGGGTCATCGGTCGTGGATTTTCGATGAGGGTTAGGAGAAGTTCTTCAAGCGCTTTGGTGCGACGCAGGCCGAGAGCGCGGCAGCGGGCGATAGCTTGTTTGATGGGTGTTTCCATGGATTGCGCGAGAGATGGATGCGGGAATTGAAGGAATGGATGCGGGGAAGAATTTGGATGCGGGCAGGATGCCCGCGCTCCCTTTAGAAGAGTTTGGTCTGGGGATCTTCAGGTTTCAAGGGCGGAGGAATGGGTGCTCCAATCTTTTTGTATGCGGCGGGCATGGCGGTGCGGCCGCGCGGGGTGCGCTGGATGAAGCCCTGCATGATGAGGAAAGGTTCGTGGACTTCCTCTAAGGTGGCGGCATCTTCGCCAACGGCGACGGCGAGGGAATTGAGCCCGACTGGGCCGCCGCCAAATTTGTAGATCATGGCTTCGAGCAGGCGTTTATCCATTTCATCGAGACCATCGGAATCGATTTCAATCATGGCGAGTGCGGCGGCCGCGTTTTCCTGATCGATGATGCCGTTGCCGCGGACTTGGGCGAAATCGCGAACCCAACGCAGGAGGGCGTTGGCGACGCGGGGGGTGCCACGTGAACGAGAGGCAATTTCGAGGGCTCCGAGTCGGTGAATTTCCGTATCTAATAAGCCCGCGGAGCGCTCGATGATGTCAGCGAGTTCTTCGCGGTTGTAGTAATCGAGTCGGTTAATCAGGCCGAAGCGTGAGCGCAGTGGAGCGGTGAGCATGCCGGAGCGGGTGGTAGCACCGACGAGGGTGAAGCGGGGGAGGTTGATCTGGATGGAGCGGGCGGATGGGCCGGAGTCGATAATGATATCGAGGCGGTAATCCTCCATGGCGGGGTAAAGATATTCTTCAATCGCGGGGTGGAGGCGATGGATTTCATCGATAAACAGGATATCGCCCTTTTGGATGTTGGTGAGGATGCCGGCGAGGTCGCCAGCTTTTTCGATCTGTGGGCCAGAAGTGGTATGCATCTGGGTTCCGGCGGCTTTGGCGATGAGGTTGGCGAGAGTGGTTTTTCCTAAACCTGGAGGGCCTGAGAGGAGGACGTGATCGAGGACGTCGCCACGTTGTTTCGCGGCTTCCAGCATCAGTAGGATGCGATCTTTGACTTTTTCCTGACCGATGAATTCCGAAAACGCAGGGGGGCGCAGTGAGACGTCAAAAGGCGTCGGCGGCGCTGCCGTGGTTTGTTGGTAGAAGTTCGCGGACATGGGGTGGAATGGATGCTGAAATGCTGACAGCGAATGAGCTTTAGTGAATCTTTATGAAATGCAAGGCGTGATCGCTTGGACGAAGCTATGAGGAGTCAAAATCTGAGAAGCTTAAAGAAGAATATTAGGGATTGGAGGGATTATGGGTAAACTTGGACTGTTTGCCGAAAGTCCGCCCTACCTAATTCCTGTAAATGTGAATTTTTTGCTGGCATGTGGGTAGGGTGTCTACGTCACCATTTCCTATTCAGATGAAAGTGACTTTGATGATTTTGTTGTTGGGCTTGTCCTTGCCTGCGTTTGCGGGGGATTTCGACAATTGGTATTTCAAGTTCATTTCAGTGGAGCGCAAGGTGAAGGGTGAGACATTTTCTCCAGATGGGAAAATTGTGGGGACTTTTACCGGTAAGACGTCAGGCGAGGTTTCTAAGGATGGTAAGAAGTTTACTGAAATGTATGAGTATATGTTTATGCCAGAAGAGAATCATTCGAAAGATACCTTGATCTGGTTGAAAGATGAAAAAGGTATTTTTCGTTCTGCAACTGAGCTTCAGACAGGTCAAAAGATTTGGTTCCAATTAACGCTCAAGGCTGAAAATCAGTATGAGCTTAAAGCGACGTTTGATGACGGTAAAACCTGCGAGACGAAAGCAGAGATGAAAGAAGACGGAGTGCTTCACGCGGTTGATGTTACGAAAGATGTGGATGGAAACGTCGTATTCACTCTGAAATACACGCGAACCTAAATTTATGAAACAACTCCGCATTATTTTTCCTATTGTCTGTCTGATTGGTTTGGCGGTGGTCTTTTTAAACCGACCTCCATCTCCGGAAAAAAGTGCAACGAATAAGGTTGTGGCAGTTGAGGAGAAGGTCGCGGCTGAAGTTAACCCTCCAGTGGATGATAAAATGCACATTTACCTCATCATGGGAGAGGCGAAGACCGGTGTAAATTCAGCTGATCCCAACCAAGCGGAGTTGATCGACCGCTGCTTTCAGATGAATGAAAACAAGGAATGGGTGCCGGTGACGGATGCTAAATCAACGGAACATGTTTTTGTTAGAAAATTGCTGAGTAAAAACAAAGGGCTTAAGATTGGCCTGGTTGCTGTGACTCGCGAGAATACCAAGATAGATGATTGGATCGATAGGAAGACGCCTGAAAACCGAGCAATGCGGCAGCGTGTGAAAGATGCGGCGCAGGCAGGAATCATCGATGGCGTGCTGTGGTTTCAGGGAGGTAACGATGCGGCGGAAGGGGTTTCTGAGAAAATGAAATCGTTTGTCAGTGATGTGCGCAGCCATCTTCAAGATCCGAACCTCCCAATCGTGATCGGCCAGGTTCAAGAATCGCCAGTCATCCAATCTCAGCTCGCTAAATTTAAAGAAAACGTTCACGTGACAGCTATCGCCAGTTCAGAAGGTGTTAAAATGGTGAATGGAGTGCTGGATGAAAAAAGTCAGGCGCTGTTAGGTGAGCGCTACGCGGAGCAGATGTCAGGCTTGCGGCTGGTTTATGATAAGGTGACTCCAAAAGCGCCGACCGATCTCAAGTTTATCGACCCGCATGTGCATGCGATGTCGGTTACGCCGCTTGGCTTACGTGCTGTGGCGACTTGGATGGATGAGCGAAATGTGGAGCGCTGCATCGTGAGTCCGCTTATGCACAAAGGCTCGCATCCACAAAATGAGGAAGAGTATCAGACGATGTTAGAAAATTTTCGTCCGTATAAAGGAAAGATCGACCGCATGTGCATTATCAATGCTGGAGATGTCAAATCTGCTGAAGAGGCTATTACGATTTTAAATCGCGAGATTGCCGATGGTGCGATTGCTTTTGGAGAACATTACGGGGTGGGACTGATGTTCGATGATCCAAAGAATCTGATGCTTTACGAGGCGTGTGAAAAAGTGGGTTTGCCAGTCATGTTTCACATCGACCAAAACAAAAACATGGTCGAGCCGGGGATGGAACGAGTGGATAATGTTTTAAAAAAATATCCCAAGTGCACACTCGTGGCACATGCGTATTGGTGGAGGCAGTTAGGGAGCGGAGCCTGTGATCGTCAGCTTCAAGAACACCCGAATTTATATGCCGATATGTCGGGTGCAGTGGTGATTGATGTGCTGAATCGGGATCGTGTCTACGCGAGAGAGTTTCTGATTCGGAATCAGGATAAGATTCTTTGGGCAACGGATGAGGGCTGGTGGTCGTTTGGTAGTAAGGAGAAACATTCGCATCAGCACTATACGTTTTTAGAAGGACTTGATTTGCCTGATGAGGTTCGCCGTAAAATTTACCGAGAGAACTCGGAGAAGGTATATGGGTTAAAGAAGAAGTGATCGGGTGCTGGGTGTGAGATGGGTTGCGGAAAAATTTACCACCGAGGCACGGAGAGAAGAGGGAGGACGCGGAGAAGAGGTTAGAAATTGGCTGGGGTTATGGAAAAGCCGGCTGGAAGCGCGGCTTTCCAATATTACTCTGGTTGATTGCGCATGAAGTCGGCGACTTGGGCGAAGAGAGCGTCGAGGAATGAGCGGGCGAATGGTGGGACTTGGGTTTCGTCCATGGCTTCGCCCATGAGTTTGAGCCAGCGGTCGCGTTCGGGGATGCCGATGCGGAAATGGATGTGGCGCATACGCAGGCGTGGGTGGCCGCGTTTTTCCATGTAAGTGTTAGAGTGACCGAGCCTGAATAACATGAATTCGGCGAGGCGTTCTTCTGAGCCCTCCCAATCATCTGAAGGATACATCGGGCCGATGAGATCATCGGTGCGGACACGTTGGTAGAAAGCGGCGACCATCGCGCGGATGCCGGCTTCGCCGCAGGCTTTCATGACGTCTTGTTCGGTGGGAGTGAGCATGCTAGAGAGTGGGAGAGTGGGAGATGTTCGGCGACCGAAGATCGCCGCTACTTTACATCCCTGCTTCGGCGAGGCGTTCGTCCATTTCGGATTTCATGAGTGCGGCGGTGACTTCGTGCAGGTCGCCTGTCATGATGGCGTCAAGGTTGTGGGAAGTGAAGCCGATGCGGTGATCGGTGCAGCGGGATTGTGGGAAGTTGTAGGTGCGGATTTTTTCAGAGCGATCTCCTGAACCAATGAGGGAGCGGCGGTTTTCGGAATAAGCGGCTTGTTGCTCGTGGAGTTTTTTCTCGTAGAGGCGAGTGCGCATGATTTCCAAAGCCATTTCGCGGTTTTTGATTTGGGAACGGCCGTGTTCACAGCGGACGTAGAGGCCTGTGGGGATGTGGAAAATTTGGACGGCGGAATCGGTGGTGTTGACGTGTTGTCCACCCGCGCCGCCGGAACGGCAGACTTCGATGCGGAGGTCTTCTTGTTTCATTTCGACATCAACCTCTTCGGCTTCCGGCAGGACTGCTACGGTGATGGTAGAGGTATGGATACGACCTTGGGTTTCGGTGGCGGGCACGCGTTGGACACGATGCACTCCGGATTCATATTTCATGAAACGAAAGACTTCGTCTCCAGTGACTTTGAGGATGACCTCTTTGAAGCCGCCAACCTCGGAAGGTGAGCTTTCGAGATGCTCGGTTTTCCAACCTTTGGCATCGGCGTAACGTTGATAGGCACGCATGATTTCTCCGGCGAAGAGCGAGGCTTCATCGCCGCCTGCGCCTGCGCGGATTTCGATGAGGGCATCGCGGTCTTCGTTAGGATCGGCGGGAAGGAGGGCGTATTGTATGTCCTCGCGGAGTTTCACGAGGGATTTTTCGAGTTCCGGGATTTCCTCGGCGGCCATGGCGGAGAGCTCTTTGTCGTCGGAACGAGCGAGCTCTTGATTATCGGCTAGTTGCGTTTCGGTGTTCTGTAAATCGTCCCAGATTTTCAGGGTTTGTTGAAGTTTGCGATGCTCGCGGAGGATTTCGGTGGCGCGTTTCGGATCGTCGAAAAGATTCGGATCGCCGATGGCTTCTTCGAGTTCTCGGAAGCGATCTTTGCGTTTGGCGATGAGTAGGGAGTAGTCCACGGGCAGAAGTTCTAAATTTTAATCACGAAATTTCTATAATGAAAAATTAGAAATACGCTACCTAGTCGCGATGACTTGAGAGGTGAATCCTTTCAAATAGGATGTTTCCGGTAGGGAAATCAATACAGGGTGATCGGCGCGTTGGGTGTGCTCGGCGATGAGGCGGAGCGATTTCTTCGCATCGACTGAAGCATCGGCGAGGTTTTCTAGAAACAGCTCGCGGGATGCATGGTGGGAGCAGCAGAAGGTGGAAAGCAGACCGCCTTTCTCCAGCAACTTGAGGGAGCGAAGATGGATTTCTTTGTAACCCCGCATCGCATCTATCAGGGTCTTTTTGTTTTTCGTGAAACTCGGTGGATCCAGAATGATGAGGTCGTATTCGGGTTGGGCGGATTTTAGAAAATCGAAGACATTGGCTTCGATCACATCGATAGTGAGGTTGTTGAGCTCGGCATTTTTTCTTGCGGCTACGCAGGCGGAGGCGGAGATATCAACCGCGGTGACTTTTACTGCACCAGCTTTCGCACAGGCGAGGGCGAAGCCACCTTGGTTGGTGAAGCAATCGAGCACGCGGAGGCCTTTGGAAAATTTAGCGACTTCGTTGTGGGCTTGGAGCTGATCGAGGTAGAGTCCGGTTTTTTGGCCATCGACGAGGTCGATTTCAAAATCGAGGCCGTTGGCGTGAACTATAAATGCGCCTGGATTTTCGCCATACATGAGTTCGATGCACGGTTCCATACCTTCGGCTTTGCGCGAGGATGAATCGTTGCGGAGCGTGATGGATTTCGGAGCAAGGATTTCGATCAATGCTTCACGGATCAGATCTTTGCGCAGATCCATGGCGAGGGTAAGGGTTTGAACCGCGAGGTGATCGCCATATCGATCGACGATGAGACCGGGGATGCCATCGGATTCTGACCATACGATGCGGCAGAGGGTTTCATCGAGATCGGGAGTTTCGATGCGGAGATTGAGCGCTTGGCGGATGCGACGGGTGAAGAAATCGGCATCGAGGTCTTGGCGGCGACGCGAGAAACGGCGGGCGACGATCTGGGAGGCAGGATTGTAAATGGCAGATCCAAGTGGTCGGTCGCGGAAATCTTTGAGCGTGATGACGTCTCCTGGCTGAGGATTGCCAAAAGATTTTTTGATTTCGGAAGCGTAAATCCATTCGTGACCATGAAAAATTCTGGCGCGAGGTGCGATGATGAGGCCGGGCATGGCGCGGAGACTAAGTCTCAAATTTCAAATCACAAATCTCAAATTTAAGATTAGTGAACTAAGTTAAGTTAAAGTTGAAGGATTGACATGTGATGCTTAGAACGATTGTTTCAAAGATATGCGTGATTTGAAAGTTCCTGAGTCTGGCCCGAAGAGAAATTTATTGGATGCAACTGAGCGTTTGGTGGTGGAGAAAGGCTTTGATCTGGTTTCAGTGCGCGATATCACTGGGGCGATTAAAGCGAACGTTGCGGCGGTGAATTATCATTTTGGCAGCCGTGAAGGACTGATGGATTTGGTGATGTCACATGCGATGGACGCTGTGGATGAAGCTCGGGTTGAAGCTTTGGAGGTTGGGAAAAAAGATGGGGTCGAGGGAATTTTCAGTGCGTATGTGAATTCGGTTTTGACCGCTGCAGCTCGGGTGGAGATGGATCTTGCGTTTTTCCTGAAACTGTCCGGTCGGGTGATGGTTTTTCCTGCAGCTTTGTTGTCGCCAGCGCTGGCGGATGGACGAAAGCAGGTGAACGAGTTGTATCTCAAGGCGCTAGCTGGGGCAGTTCCACAAATATCGACGGCTGATTTGGAGGCTGCGTGGGCGTTTTTTGAGGCGGGTTTGGGTCAGTCTTTGGTGAATTTACGCTCCGATCTTGCTCCAGCGGTTCAAGCGAAGCATTGGATTCGTTTTGGGGTGAGTGCTTTGGGAGTGGGCGGGATTTCCCAAAAGGCAGATAAGCCAGTTCTTGCGGATTTGACCGAAATACCTGAAAAAACCGAATCACTGGAATCCGTCATCGTGCCTGAGACCGTGGAGATTTCCAAGCCAGTTAAAGCTCCAAAAGCGAAGTCTAAGAAGGCTGATGATCAATCGATGATGTTTGATTTTTGATTTTCTGGGAAAAGCGCCTGCTAAAAACTTGACACCCTGTGGATTTTCGGCAGTTTTCCCGCCCCGCGCGTTGGGACGTGTGGATAACTCAAACTTCTTATGAAAAAGGATCTTCATCCAAAATACAATCCAGTCGTCTTCGTTGATATGACCACTGGCGCACGCTTCATCACCAGTTCAACCAAGACTTCCGAAAAGAAAGAGGTCATTGACGGCGTAGAGCACTCCGTGATTTCCGTTGGTATCACTTCCGATTCACATCCGTTCTTCACCGGACAGAAACAATTCGTGGATACCGAAGGTCGCATTGACAAGTTCCAGAAGCGTTTCGGAGCGGTCCGCCGCGTCGGCAAGCCAAAGGTTGGCTAAGCCACAGAACGAAACTATTTTCGTTCCTCTTAAAAAACGATGTCCGAAAAGACGTCGTTTTTTTATTTTCCTAATTTAGCTTTTATCCATCAAGATACGTCCTTGCTCGCGAAACGCATCATACCCTGTCTCGATGTCACCAATGGCCGTGTGGTCAAGGGTGTGAATTTTGTAGATTTGATTGATGCGGGCGATCCTGTGGAATGTGCGATAGCTTACAATGAGCAGGAGGCGGACGAATTGGTTTTCCTAGATATCACTGCGTCATCGGATGCAAGGGAAACCATGGTGGATGTGGTGAGGCGGACGGCGGAGAAATGTTTTATTCCGCTGACTGTGGGCGGCGGAATCCGATCGGTGGAGAACATGCATACCATGTTGCAAGCTGGGGCGGATAAAGTCGGGATCAATACGTCCGCGGTGACGAACCCGAATTTGGTCGATCAGGGAGCTAAGGCATTTGGCAACCAATGCATCGTCGTGGCGATTGATGCGAAACGCGAAGGCTCGGGTAAATGGGGAGTTTACACCCATGGAGGCAGGACGCCTGTGGGGCTGGATGCAGTGGAGTGGGCCAAGGAAGTCTGGCGCAGGGGGGCAGGGGAGATTTTGCTGACCTCGATGGATGCGGATGGCACCCAAGCGGGCTACGATTGCGAATTGACCGCTGCGATTTCATCAGCCATCGGGATTCCGGTGATTGCTTCTGGCGGAGCGGGAAATTTGGATCATATGGTCGAGGTGCTGGAAAAAGGTAAGGCGGATGCTGTGCTTGCGGCATCGATTTTCCACTTCGGGATGCACACGGTGGGCGAGGCGAAGAAGCATTTCGCGAAGCACGGGGTTCCAGTTCGCCCAAGTTTCAGAAATCCAGCTTAA
>JANOKJ010000195.1:0-7107 GCA_031419275.1 Akkermansiaceae bacterium
CTGCTGGGTTGCGGAGAACCGCTGTCTGCCAATCGATGAGTTTTTCTTTCACCATGTCAGCAGCGAACTTAAGACCGGCTGCGGCGGTGCGCTTGCCGTTACGTGTCTGAAGCATGAAAAGTTTACCTTCTTGGATGGTGAACTCAACGTCTTGTACATCGCGGAAATGATTCTCAAGGATGCGACGAACTTTCATCAACTCCTTGAATGCGGCAGGAAGTGCTTTCGCCATTCCCTCAACTGCATCTGGAGTACGCACACCGGCAACAACGTCTTCACCTTGCGCGTTGACGAGGAATTCACCCCAGAGTTTGTTCTCACCGTTAGCAGGGTTACGTGTGAAGGCAACGCCAGAACCGGAGTTGGATCCAGTATTTCCGAAAACCATGGCCTGCACGTTAACTGCTGTGCCCCATGCTGCAGGGATGCTGTATTTACGGCGATAAACAATCGCGCGGTCATTCATCCATGAGCTGAACACGGCACCAGCTGCTCCTTCGAGCTGCTCCCATGGATTTTCTGGGAAACCACGGCCTGTGCGGTCTTTGACGAGTTTCTTGAAAATGGCAACCATGGCCTTGTTGTCCTCAGCAGTGAGTTCGGAATCGACGATGTCTTTTCCATACTTCTTGTGCTTGTAGGATTCGATCGCGTGCTCAAACGGCTCGTGATCTTCGGTTGGAAGTTTCTGAACGCCGAGAACGACGTCTCCATACATCTGGATGAAACGGCGATAGCAATCCCATGCGAAACGCTCGTTCTTGGTGGCTTTGGAAAGTGCTTCAACGGTCTTGTCGTTAAGGCCGAGGTTGAGGACAGTGTCCATCATGCCGGGCATCGAGTCACGTGCACCGGAGCGAACTGCTAGAAGAAGTGGGAAACCTTTATCGTCGCCAAATTTGTAGCCCATGATTTTTTCCATGTTGGCCACACCTGCTTCCATCTGCGAACGCAGAACCTTAGGATAGGTTTTCTTGTGATCGTAGTAGTATGTGCAGACTTCGGTAGTGATGGTGAAACCTGCAGGAACCGGAAGACCGATCAAGGTCATCTCAGCAAGGTTCGCACCTTTACCTCCGAGGAGTTCTTTCATTTTGCCGTGTCCATCGGCTTTACCTGCACCCCAAGTATAAACATATTTGGTTTCTTTGACGGAGGATTTCGTTGCAGCGGATTTCTTCGCGACCGGTTTCTTGGTAGCTGGCTTCTTCTTAGTTGGCATCGTGTTATTATTGTCGGGTTGGATGGCGCACCGTGATAACACAGAAACAGAGGGTTCCAGATGTCTCTGGCGCGGGGCGGCAGAATAGCCAGAGATACCTTGGTGTCAACCGACCAATTACCTCAAGAATGGGATTTTAGAGGCTCATGTGGTATGCCTGAAAAATCAGACCCGGAGCTAAAAAACACGCACTGGTAAGAATTTTAATATCTTGGGTTTGAAAGCGATAAAACGTGCGGTTCAAAACCTGAAGCAAAGCCGCAGATGTAAGAATACAATAGAAAAAAGGGCGAGTCGTCTGAGACTCAGCCTGAACGGCGAAAACCAAGGCAAAAGCCCCCAACAAAGTCAGCGGTAACGATATTTGCCACTCATCTGGGTAACGACTTTGATCATTTTCTTTGGCTCGCATCCAATGTTCCACCGCCGCCGAGGCGATTATACAAAGCAATCCAAAACAAATGAACTCTCTCGATTTAAAAAGTTCTTTGAGTGGCAATGATGGCAAGTAGACATGCGCCATGATCGAAATTCCAAAAGAGAAGGATAACCCCGCTAATACATGCTTGGGATAAGATATTTGCCCCTCGGGTTCTGTGGAAAAATTGGTGATCGCAAAATAGGCAATCACTAACACCCCTAAAATAAGCAGGCTTAGATAAATTTCTGTCGGCAAATAAATGACGATTAACAATAGCGAAACCGCCCCAGCACCGGCAGTCAATCTCGTCAGACACTTGCGCACTTCTTGAAGCGGGTCTTTTGGATCTGTCATCAAAGCACTACTCAAAAGTTTTACTGTGATTCTTAAAGCCCACACCATCAAACCCAGCGCAACATACGCTTGCCATGGATGGTAGTTCACCCTCCATGTCTTCGCAAAAAGAAATAGCCACAACATCGCAACCAGCGGGGCATCAAATCCCTGCTGATAAATGTATCGCCACCATGGCTTGCGATTTACTTCCACGAAGGGAAGTTTCCAATGAAAGCTCCTAAACGCAAGCGCTGACTACGCTTTTCAAAAACTGATTCATCAAGCCACCATCCCAACCATCTGAGGAATCGGCGCCCCAATAGCCTCTGCGGTGGCTCTTAATAACTCCATTTCAGCGTCGTCCACCTTGCCATCATCGATCACGACTAAGGAGCAAAGCCTCAATATCTGTTGTTTTACCAAAGGCGTTGAAGCATTCATATGAGCCAATGCTTCCGCAACGTGGCCTAGTCCAACCTCAGTCTGATATGGCTCACGACTCGTGTGCTCACGATATTCTTGAAACGCTTTTCCTAACACCCCTTCCCCACCTGATACTTTTCCGAAGGCTGACAAAACATTCATTACCTCGGTTTCCATCTCCTCAAGCTTCCGGAATCTGATTTTTGGAACGGGGACCAAGCCCAACCCAATTTCCACATTCCTACGGATCACTTGCTGCAACATAAACTCGAACATATCAATTTGCCCATCTGCATCGATGAGCAATTGAGTCAGAGCGACAAACTCCCTTGCCTCATCCGCAGTCATGCGTCTCAACCATGCCAGAGAAAGATCCACCATTGATAATTTCTCCACCGAGCTTTTCTGCGCCATTTTTTCACTCCATCCAGTCACTTCACTGATTTGTGAAGCATCATATCCACGAGCGCTAAGTGCGGCTCCTGCTAAGTGAAAACCACTCTCATTTGGAGCTATTAATAATCCCAACAATAATGACTTTGCATGATCTTTGGTTAATGGTCCGCCTTGATTTCCAAACAGTTCATCGGTCTTGCTCAATGCAGCCATTTCCAAGTCATCACCCATGCTAATCGGTGAATCACCCTCTACATCTCCCTCAGCCTGCCCTGCAAAGCCCATCGCTCCATAAAACTCCTGCTGACTCTTCACAGGCTTCGCATCCAGCATCACCCCATCCCAACTCGGATCGATCGCTTTAATTCGCTGACTGAGTGGCGGATGCGTCGCCATAACCGAGTTCAAACTACTGCCCGCAAAAAACATGTGTCGTGCTTCCGCGGCAGCAGGGGCCATGATACGGCCGTGTTCTGGGAATCCACCGATCTTTTTCAAAGCTCCCGAAATCCCATCCGGCAAACGGGTGAACTGAACCGCAGAGGCATCCGCCAAAAACTCACGTTGCCGCGAAATCGCTGCTTGAATCATTCGCGCAAAAAGAACCCCAACCGATCCCACTAGCCAAAGAATCAATCCACCAACCAACAAAGCTATAATCAATCCACCACCATTTTTTGAATTTCGCGAACCGCGGAAATGCCGAATGGATTCCATCAAAAAACGACCGACCACAGAAATCATCACCAAACCGAAAATCCATCCCATCAGGCGGATATTGAGTTTCATATCGCCGTTCAGAATGTGACTGAACTCATGAGCGATTACGCCTTGAAGCTCGGCGCGATTCAACCGCTCCAAGGTACCACGCGTGACTCCTATCACCGCATTGGCAGGATCTGTTCCTGCTGCAAACGCATTGATCCCGGGCTCGCGATCCATGATCCATACCTCTGGAATCGGAACTCCAGAAGCTATCGCCATTTCCTCCACCACATTCAACAAGCGCCGCTCATAAAGATTTCTTGTATCAGGCTCAACTGCTCTTCCTCCCAAGTTTTCTGCGACTACTTTTCCACCACCGGAAAGCTGTGATAGTTTTGTTAGACTTCCAATCGAAATCACACCCCCAACAAGCACTGTGGTCCACATAAAAAATACAGGATTCCACCAACCCAACTCACCCGCTTTTGTTACTTCATTAATTCCTTGAGAATTATAGCCACTCATCTGCCAAGCAACCATAGCACACAGATAAATCACCAAGATCACACCGATCACGGCCAACATGAACCACCAAACCAAAAAGCGGCTGGATTTCCTAGCACGTTCCTGTGCCTCGAAAAAGTTCATCGATATGAATGAGTTGATGGAGCTCAGAACTGAACCTTGGGAGCTACTCGCTCTGCGGCCGCTTCAATTTCGAACAACGCCGCTTCCTGGAATGAGAAAATTCCTGCAATGATGTTGTTAGGGAAAACCTCACGCTTGTTATTAAACGCAAGCACCGAGTCATTATATGCTTGGCGAGCAAAAGCGACTTTGTTTTCCGTCGTGGTCAACTCTTCAGTAAGCTGCATCATGTTCTGATTCGCTTTAAGATCCGGATATGCCTCAGACACAGCAAACAAACGGCCAAGCATTCCGCCAAGTCCTGCATCAGCATGACTGAGCTGACTCAGTGCCGCCGGATTCCCCGGATTCGCTGCAGCTGCGACCCGCGCATCCGAAGCCGAATTTCTCGCAGCGATGACTGCCTCTAGCGTTTCACGCTCATGACCCATGTAAGCCTTGGCGGTTTCAACTAAATTTGGAATCAAATCATAACGACGCTTTAACTGCACATCAATCTGCGAGAAGGAGTTTTTATACAAGTTCCGCAGCCTGACTAGACCGTTATATACACCCACGGTAAGAATACCAATGACCGCCAACAATCCAATAACAACGACAACAATTACCAAAACTATACTCATAATGCCGCGACTATTAATCTAAAGTAACCTTGATGGCTATTCTAAAATTTTGACGATTTATTAACGCCCACGTCCGCGACCACCACCCCACATCGACTGACCTTTCAGGAGTCGCTCTTTCATATCTGCGGAAATCGATTCGGTTGAATTAATGTAATCGGTTGCAGCCGCTTTATCTTCCTGCATCCAGCGAGCAGCAACGATACCCGTTGCACGATTGCGGTCATTCTCGTCACTGATCATTCCAGCAACTTCAGCAAGCTCTGCAGGTGGCGTACTGCGGTTGCTCCAAATGTAGCTTTCTGCCGCGCGATCTTTTACTGCAGGTGAAGTTTGCGTCTTAATGAAATTCAACGCCGCGGCCGAATCCGCTGAAGCCCAAATCGGCATCACTTCACGCATCGACTCTCGCTTTGCTTCGTCATCCAATGTGTTCAACCATGCCATGGAGCCTTTGACATCCGACTTTGCATAACTTTTCGCGACCATTGGAACAGCATCCGCTCGAGCTTCAAGATCTGTCATTTTACCTAACTCCGTCGCAGCTAATGCGGGATTACTGCTGGCTAATCCCTCGATCGCTGACGACATGGCCGCAGCGCGCTCACTTTCAGGCAGTCCAGAGACCCAAGCCGCAGCTTCATTGAAATCTGTCATCGCCCATTGTTTGGCGATGCTTTGATAAGCTTGGCCGCGCGCTTCCTCTTTCATATCAGCAACCATACCAGCTGCTTTCTTGGGATCAGTTTTTGCAACCTCCGAAACAACCGTGCTCATGGCTGCTGAGCTATTGTTAGATAAACCAGATGCCCAAGCCATGGCAGCTGCAGGATCTTGCTTGGCCCACTCTCCAGCAATGATTTCCGATGGACCTTGCGCTCCCATCCCACCGGTCCCACGACCACCCATCATGTTCATCATTGCGAACTGCGCAGGGTTTTCTGAATAATATTTCGAAGCACCTACAGGATCTGTGCTCGCCCAGCCTTGTAAAACCGTAGGCCTAACAAATGCCCCACCAAATCCCATGGTATCGGTATATGCCATCGCTGCAGTCGGATCCACTTCCGCCCATTTTCCGAAAAGTAAAACCCCTGCGAGAATTCGCTCATTAAAGGGCAGGGATTCGAGCTTATCTGCCTCAGTAGAAAATTGACCAGGTCCTAAGTTGGAATAAAAATCCAATAACGACTGAATCCGATTACTCTGGCCCGGCTGACGATAGATTTCATCAATACTACGTACTTTCTTGTCATTCTTCGAACCGCGCGATGAATCCAAACCACTTCGATCCGATCCGCGTGTCGACATCTGTGATTGAGTCACTGCCCCTTCTGAATCCGAATCTTTACCTGATTTGCCAACTCCAAAACCCACACCCAAACCAATCGCCAGAGCTGCACAAGGAAGTAATAAAGACGTTTTCATATAATTTTTCCTTAAACCCCAACAGTTTTAGAAAGTTGCGTAGAAACTTTCTAAAACAAAAAAGCCGCATCGTTTGATGCGGCTTTTTGTAAAACTGGATCGAAAGACGAATTAACGTTTCGAGAACTGGAAGCGGGCGCGGGCGCCTGGCTGACCTGGCTTCTTGCGCTCTTTCATGCGTGGGTCACGGGTAAGGAAACCTTCTGGCTTAACCAAAGCACGGTTAGCTGGGTCAACTTTCGTGAGAGCGCGTGAAATCGCATGGCGAATCGCAATGGCTTGTGCGTTCTTACCACCGCCTTTGACGATGATTTGGACGTCAAACTTGTTGACCATGTTTACCACTTGAAAAGGGGCAAGGACGGCATTTTGAAGATCGATGGTTGGGAAGTATTCTTCAAAGGAGAGACCGTTAATGGTCATTTCTCCAGAACCTTCAGTAACCCGTGCGTGGGCAACAGCGGTTTTGCGGCGTCCGGTGGAACTATGAGTGACAGTAGCTGGCATAATATATGGAAAAATTAAAGTTAACGGACTTCGTGAGCAACAGGTTGTTGTGCTTCGTGTGGATGGGAGGCACCGGCGTAAACTTTAAGTTTACCGAATTGTGCGCGTCCGAGACGGGTTTTAGGAATCATTCCCCAAACGGCACGCTCAACCAACATGGTCGGACGGCGCTCACGGAGCTTATGAGGAGTTTCAACTTTTTTACCACCAACATAACCAGTGAAACGGGTGTAGATCTTTTCAGTCTCCTTGTTTCCACTCAATACGCATTGATCTGCATTGATCACGACAACGAAATCGCCTGTGTCAACGTGGGTGGTGAAAATTGGCTTGTTCTTGCCACGCAGTAAACGTGCAGCTTCAACGGCGACTTGACCGAGAACTTTGCCTTTGGCGTC
>JANOKJ010000196.1:0-30566 GCA_031419275.1 Akkermansiaceae bacterium
CCGGCGATGGATTCTTTGGCGGCGAGTGGGCGGGCGTTCAAGCGGCATTATGTTCAGGCACCGACCTGTGGGGCATCTCGTTATGCGCTTTTGACGGGAAAATATGGAAATTCAGGGAAGCTCAGGAGTAATGATGCGCTGATGTCGGTTGCGGGGCAGGCGGATGCTGCTCCGTTTTCTTTGCCGAAACAATTTCGGACCCAAGGGTATCGGACAGTGGCGATTGGGAAAATTTCTCATTATCCTGGAGGCTTGGGCGGAAAGGATTGGGCGGAGCCTGATAAAGTGGAGATGCCGGGTTCGTGGGATTTGAATTTGATGCCGACTGGGCCTTGGAAGAGTCCGCAGAAGGCGATGCATGGATTAGCGGATGGAGTGCCGCGAGTTTCAGGGTCTTGTCCGGTCAATGAACATAAAGAAGGTGATGACTTTCGCTATCACGATGGTTGGATCGCCCGTGATGCGCTTACGCAGTTGGATGATTTGGCGGGTAAGAAAGAGCCGTTCTTTTTGGCAGTGGGTTTGATCAAACCGCACCTGCCGTTTGCGTGTCCGAAATCCTATTTGGATATTTATAAGGACGTGAAACTCCCGCCGATTCCGCATCCCGAAAAGCCAACGGGTTTGAGCACGTGGCATGCGAGCGGTGAGTTTTTCGGAAACTATGTCAGTGCTGATCCACGAACC
The DNA here is from genome assembly GCA_031419275.1 of Akkermansiaceae bacterium. Classification (GTDB taxonomy): domain Bacteria; phylum Verrucomicrobiota; class Verrucomicrobiia; order Verrucomicrobiales; family Akkermansiaceae; genus Luteolibacter. The sequence goes on from JANOKJ010000196.1 coordinate 688, forward strand.
GATCCGGCTTGCGCGGATGAAATGAGAAAATCCTACGCGGCCTGTGTGTCGTATACGGATGCGCAGGTTGCAAAAATATTAAAGAAGCTTGATGAGTTAAAACTCACGGAAAACACCATCGTGGTGTTGTGGGGTGATCACGGTTGGCACCTCGGTGAACATGGCGTGTGGGGAAAGCATACCTTGTTCGAGGAATCGCTTCGCTCGCCGTTGGTGATTCGTTTTCCCGGCATGGAAAATTCAGGGAAAATGAGCGATGCGGTGGTGGAGACCGTGGATATTTATCCGACCCTCTGTGAACTCGCTGGAATTCCTGTTCCGGAAGGTCTTTCTGGAAAATCGCTCAAAGCACAGCTTTCAAATCCCGATGCAGCGGGCGATGTGGCTATGTCGTTTTCACCTCAAGCCGAGACTATCCGCACTGCGCAATATCGTTTAATTCGACATTCTAAAAAGGACATAAATTTTGATTACGAGCTTTACGATCACACGAGCTCGGAAGGTGAAACGAAAAATCTAGCAGAAACGAAACCTGAGGTCGTTAAAGAATTGAATGCGTTACTTGATGCTAAATTAAAGTAGATCGAGAATTTGATTCAGCGTGTTACTCGGGCGAAGGGCGGCATACGCTTTGGCGTCGTCGGGCATGTAGTAGCCACCGATGTTGATGGCTTTACCTTGGACGGCATTCAGTTCAGCGACGATAGTGGCTTCGCTGGCGATGAGTTTTTCTGCGATCGGTGTGAAGACAGCTTTGAGCTCAGGATCGCTGGATTGGGTGGCGAGTTCTTTGGCCCAGTAGAGAGCGAGGTAGAAATGAGAGCCGCGGTTATCGATGGTGCCGAGCTTGCGACCCGGTGAACGGTCGTTTTCAAGGAACTGGCCGTTGGCGGCGTCGAGGGTTTCAGCGAGGACTTTGGCTTTGGCGTTGTTCTGAGTTTGGGCGAGGTGCTCGAAGGATGCGGCGAGCGCGAAGAATTCACCGAGCGAATCCCAACGGAGGTAGTTTTCTTCGAGGAATTGTTCGACGTGCTTCGGTGCTGAACCTCCGGCACCGGTTTCGAATAATCCACCGCCGTTCATCAGTGGAACGATGGAGAGCATTTTCGCTGAGGTACCGACCTCAAGGATAGGGAAGAGATCGGTTAGATAATCGCGCAAAACGTTTCCGGTGACGGAAATCGTATCCAGGCCTTTGACGATGCGCTGAAGGGTGACGAGGCAAGCATCGGCAGGTGCTAGGATAGAAATGTCGAGTCCGGTGGTGTCGTATTCGGCGAGGTAGGTTTTTACCTTGGCGATGATTTGGGCGTCGTGGGCGCGGTTTTCATCGAGCCAGAAAATAGCTGGAGTGTTGGAAATTCTCGCGCGGTTGACGGCGAGTTTCACCCAATCGCGGATCGATGCGTCTTTGGTTTGGCAAGCGCGCCAGATGTCGCCTTGTTGGACGGTGTGTTCGAATAGCACGTTTCCTGAGGCGTCTGTGACTTGGACGGTTCCATCGGCTGGAATTTCGAAGGTTTTGTTGTGAGAACCGTATTCCTCGGCGGCTTTCGCCATGAGACCGACGTTTGGCACGGAGCCCATGGTTTGCGGGTCGAGAGCGCCATTTTCGCGGCAGAAATCAATGACGGTTTGATAGATGCCGGCGTAGGATGAATCTGGAATGACGGCGAGGGTGTCTTGGGGTTTGCCAGCGGCGTTCCACATTTGTCCGGACGTGCGGATCATGGCGGGCATCGAGGCATCGACGATGACGTCTGATGGGACGTGGAGGTTGGTAATGCCTTTGTCGCTGTTCACCATAGCGAGAGCGGGGCCGGATTCGTAGGCTTTGAGAATATCCGCCTCGATCGCTGCTTTTTGATCGGCTGGGAGGGCTTGGATTTTCGAAACGAGATCGCCGAAGCCGTTGTTGAAATCGATGTTGAGAGGAGCGAGCGTTGTGGCGTGTTTGGCGATGAGGTCTTTGAAGAACACTTTGACCGCATGGCCGAAGATGATGGGGTCGCTGACCTTCATCATGGTGGCTTTCATGTGCAGAGAGAAAAGCACATCGGAAGATTTGGCCTCAGTGATTTGGGTTTCAAGGAATGCGGTGAGGGCGTTTTTGCTTAAATAAGTTCCGTCTAAAATTTCACCGTCTAATAGTGGGGTGGATTCTTTGAGGACGGTTTTGGAACCATCGTTACCAATCAGTTCGATTTTGACGCTGGTGGCTTTGGAGACGACGACAGATTTTTCATTTGAGAAGAAATCGCCTTTACCGTTCATGGAGCCGACGTTGGTTTTGGAGGTCTTCGACCATGCGCCCATGGAATGAGGGTGTTTTTTAGCGTAGTCTTTAACCGCTTTAGGCGCGCGGCGGTCGGAGTTTCCTTCTCGCAAAACTGGATTCACCGCAGAACCCATGACTTTTCCATAGCGGGAGTGGATGTCTTTCTCCGCATCGGTCGATGGGTTTTCTGGGAGATCTGGAATTGCGTAACCGTTGCTCTGGAGTTCTTTGATCGCGGTTTTGAGCTGGGGAACCGATGCGGAAATGTTAGGGAGCTTGATGATGTTCGCATCCGGAAGAAGGGTCATTTTTCCGAGTTCGGCGAGGTGATCTGGGATTTGTTGGTCCGCGGTGAGCAGATCAGAGAACTGAGCGATGATTCGACCGGCGAGGGAGATGTCGCGGGTTTCCACGTTGATTCCGGCGGGTTTTGCGAAGGCTTGGACGATGGGAAGGAGCGAATAGGTGGCAAGTGCTGGGGCCTCGTCGGTCTTGGTGTAGATGATCGTGTTGGACATGGAGTGATTCGTTGGCGGACTGCATAGGGGAATGCGGGTGGCGGGTCAAGAGGGGGAAAACTTTAAGTTTTAAACTCTAAACTCCAAGGAACACGGCAGAGAAGGAGGGTAAATGAATTGGCGATTGCGAATTAAGAATGAAAGTGTCAAATTACGCGCATGAAATTTTGGGCTGCGTTAATGTTTGGGGTGTCGATCAACGGTTTTTGCTTTGGTCAAGAGGGGGTAAAGCCGCCGGTTGCTGAGGAAAAAGTGCCTGAAAAGACTGAAGAGAAACCCGTAGAGAAAGCCGAGGAGCCTAAGGTGAAAGCTGAGGAGCCCAAGGAGAAGGAAGCTGAGTTACCTAAGGAAAAAGATAAAGGGCCCGATGGAGAAGCGCAGATTCCGGATGATTTGTTGGAGGATGAACATATGCGTGCGGAATTGGGTGTGAATGAATTTACTGCCCCATCGATTTCCAAGTTATTCGATACTCTGCAATTTTTGATGCCTCTGCCATTGGTTGAGGTGCAACGTGAGGCCAATGAGCGCATGCCTCTAGACAGGGCGGATTTGGCAATCGAGCTGGGTTTCCAAATTGCTGATGGTTTCCTTGTTGTGCAGGCAGGTCAGATGGATCAAGTGGAGCGCATCGCTACTGAACTCAACCGTTATGGTAAGGCATTAGGTGCGGGAGATCGAATCAATCGTCATGCGGCAGGTTTGTTAGAGAGTGCGAAGAAGCAGGATATTCCTCAATTAAAAAAGGAGCTTGCGGCTACGCAGAAAGATGTGGAGTCCGATTTGGTTGCCTTGCGCGATGCGGATCTTGCTCATTTGATCTCCCTCGGTGGCTGGATTCGTGCACTGGAGGTTTCATCTGTGGCGGTTGATAAACAATTTACCGTTGAACGAGCGAACAAGATCATGCGCGAGGACATCGCGGATTATTATACGGAAATTGTTTCCGGCTTGGAGCCTAGGATTTCTGAACGACCCAACTATATTACGATACGTGAGATACTTTCCGGCTTGAGAAACGAGATGGTTATAGAGAAAGATGTAGATCCAACTAAAGAGAAAGTAAAAGAGATCCGGGAGCAGGCAGTAAAGTTGGTGAAACTTGCGCAACAGCGGCAGAATTGATTTTTCAACCAGGCAGAGTAATAATTTACGATGATGGAAAAACAGACGATTGCGATTTTGGGGTTGGGAATCGTTGGCTCAAGAGTGCGTCATCGATTGTTAGAAGCGGGCTACAAGGTTTCATGTTGGAGTCGGACGTTTAGGGGTTTGGATGGAGAATATCGCACTCCACAAGAGGCAGTGACTAATGCCGATATCGTTTCGATTTATCTGAAAGATGCGCCGATGGTGCGGGAGGTTTTTGGTGCCGCGAAGCAGGCGTTGCGTGAGGGTGCATTGGTGTTGAATCATGCGACCGTTGACTTGCCGACTACGCTTTGGTTGGCAGAGCAGTGCGCGGCAAAGGGATGTGATTTCCTCGATGCGCCCTTTACTGGTAGTAAGGATGCGGCAGGTGCTGGACAGTTGCTTTATTACATCGGCGGAAGTGAGGAGATTATGCAGCGATTGGCTGAGTTTCTGGCGGTTAGCTCTAAGGCTTGCATGCATTGCGGTGAGATCGGAGCGGCAACGGTTACCAAGCTGGGCACGAATCTGATTTCCGCCTGCACGGTTCAAGCGATGAGCGAGGCAATGACCATTGCGATCAAACATGGAGTAAAACCTGAGGTTTTCGCGGAAGCAGCGATCCGTAATGGCTCCGGTTCACCGTTGATGGCAATGAAATATCCGGGCATGATGAAGGGCGACTTCGAGGCGCATTTCACTATGGCGAATATGTTGAAAGACAGTCGTTATGCCTTGGCATTGGCGGAGGCGGCGGGTGTGAAATTGCCTGCGATGTCGGTGGTTTCAGATCAAATGAATGAGATGTGTGAACGTGGTATGGCGGATTTAGATTTCTCTGCGCTGATCAAAGCCTATGAATGATTTGGGTGAGCATGTCGGAGTGTTGGAATTTCGTGGTCCGGATGCGGTGCGATTTCTCAACGGTCAAGTGACTCAGGATGTGCGTAAAGTGATGGTGGGTGGCGAGGTATTGCCGAGTTGCGTGACTGACGCGAAAGGCAAGTTGCAGTTCCGGGTTTGGCTAGCGAAAGGAAATGTCGATGATGCGGTGCTGGTGTTTTGTCGCGGAGAAATGCTAGAGGATCTGGAAGCGAGATTGACCCGATACCTGATTGCCGACGATGTTGAGGTGAGAAACGCCAGCGATGAGATTTCGTTTAGTGAATTTAGATTTCCAAATTCGGATCTGAGCGAGCGGGAGAGAATCGAGCAGGGAATTCCACGCTGGGGGGCGGAGATTACGGCAGGTATGTTACCGCCTGAAGCGGGCTTGGATTTCACGGATATTTCTTACAACAAAGGCTGCTACATCGGGCAGGAAGTCATTTCCCGGATCAAAAGCGCAGGAAAGGTGAATCGACGCCTAGTAAAACTGGCTTTTGAGGGTTTGGGACAGCTTGGTGAGTTTACTAACGCAGAAGGAAAAGCCTGTGGAGAGATCACGAGTGTGGAGGGGGATGTAGGCTTGGGCTATTTGAAGCGTAGTGCCGAGGGAGAGAGCGAATTTTGGGTTGGTGGGGTGAAGTGCCGAGTGATTTGAGGCGAAGTTACTAGAGGTTCGCGCCTCTATGTCGCTTCGCTCCATTGTGGTCAGTTCTCGATTCTACGGTCAACCGAGCCGGTTGACCCTACCTTTGAATGAAATTCACCCCTTAAGTTAAGGTTTGATGTTTTTTAAAGAACCCTCTTGAATCCGCCCGCCCCAAAACCATGGCTTTAATTGTTCAAAAATACGGAGGAACTTCTGTGGGTTCCATTGATCGCATTCGCAATGTTGCTTCGCGGATGAAGCGGACTCGTGACGAGGGAAATCAAGTGATTGGTGTGGTTTCGGCTATGTCTGGGGTAACCGATGGTCTGATTGGGATGGCGAAAGAGTTGGATGAAAATCCTTCGGAGCGCGAATTAGATGTTTTGTTGGCGACTGGTGAACAGCAAACGATTGCTTTGGTTGCGATGGCTTTGCTAGCGCAGGGGGTGGATGCGGCGTCGGTTACAGGCAGGCAGGCAGGAATTTTCACGACGGGCAGTCATACCCGCGGGCGGATCTCCAATATGGATCCTTCGCTGATGAAACGTTTTATTGAAGAGGGCAAAACTCTCGTGGTGGCAGGTTTTCAAGGGATTACAGTGGACGGAATGGTCCACACCTTGGGTAGGGGTGGTTCGGATCTGACCGCGATCGCTGTGGCCGCTGCGCTGAAAGCGGATGTTTGCCAGATTCTCACCGATGTGGACGGGGTTTACACCTGCGATCCGCGAGTGGTGAAAAACGCCCGTAAGTTACCGGAAATTTCTTATGATGAAATGTTGGAAATGGCATCGTCCGGCTCTAAAGTCATGCAATCGCGTTCGGTCGAATTCGCAAAAAAATTCGGCGTAGTTTTCGAGGTTAGATCCTCACTTAATGATAACCCAGGAACTCTCGTGTTAGAAGAACATCCCAATATGGAAAACGTCGTCATCCGTGGTATTTCGATCGAGCGCTCACAAGCGCGCGTCACCATCTCCGGTATCCCCGATCTTCCCGGCATGTCCGGAAAAATTCTCGGTGTGCTGGCTGATGCTGAAATCAATCTTGATATGATCGTTTCGAACACATCGAACGATGATAATCTCTCAAGGCATTCATTCACGATGCATTCGACAGATCTTGGAAAAGCACAAGCCGCGCTCAAGCCCTTGCTTGCAGAACTTACGCCGAATGCTCAGATCCAAACAGAAGCCGGTATCGCCAAATTATCCGCAGTCGGTATCGGTATGCGTTCGCACTCCGGTGTGGCAGCGACGATGTTCAAGGCTCTCGGCGACAAAGGCATCAACATCGGTATGATTTCCACTTCGGAAATCAAAATCGCTGTGACGGTTGATGAAGTGCATATCGAAGATGCGGCTCGTGCGGTGCATGATGCCTTCGAGTTGGATAAGGCTCCGGTATAATCGCCGCTACTGGAGAGCCGTGCCACCGGCCGGCTGCTTCTCTTAGATGAAGAGAATTTACCGCAGAGAGCACAAAGATCACAGAGAGAGCTGATGCGCTTTACCTGGAACTTGGTTTTGTCTCAGTGGTTTTTATTTTAAATATGTGAATGCCAATCGGAATGGAAACTAAAAACTGGAAATTACTTGAATGGCTCATCGTTGCTTTCCTGAGCATCATTGTTCTCTCGATCGGTTATCGCTTATGGCTTTTGTTCCAAACCGATTGGAGCGATCTTTTTAGTCGGTTGCGTCCCGTTGATTATTTAGCCACGGTGATTATTTTGATTATACTCTTATTACTTAGACCGTGGGCTAGGTCAAAACCATGAAGTGATTTGCCATGCGTTCGGTTTTAATCTAGAAATTCATCTTAACTGGTGATGAGCGACGTGAATAAAAAACAACAGCGAGAGGAATTGAGGCGGATCGCGTCGTTGAATCACGCTGCGGATTCCGTAGCGGTGGTGGAAAAATTGTTGAAGGAATTGGAACAATATCCAGCCACTCGGATCGTTTCAGCATACATGGCTTTGCCGGGTGAGGTGGATTTGCGGGGGCTTTTCGGGCCGATTGATAAAGAATGGGTATTTCCGCGGGTGAGGGGGGAGGATCTGAATTTTTATCGGGTGAGAAACTTGGATCTGGAGATGCAGGTTGGTGCGTTCGGGATCATGGAGCCTAGGGACGGCTTGGAAGAGGTGAGGATTGAAGATGTGGATGTTTTTCTCTGTCCCGGGCTGGGATTTGATCGCAAGGGCGGGAGGCTGGGGCGGGGTCGAGGGTTTTATGATCGGATGCTGAAACAAGCGAAATCTGATGCGGTGAAGATTGGGGTGTGTTTTCCGTTCCAGATCGTGGATGATATCGTCATGGAAGAACACGATGTCCGTATGGATGGGGTTGTTGGGTGAAATCTGAAAATTATCATATCATGAACCGAAACTTCATTAGCCTCATTTTGTTAGGTTCTGCACTGGCTTTTGTGTCCTGTGCGAAACCTGAACCGAAACCGACCGAGGTCGTCAAAGAGGTGGAGATCAAAAGCAAGCCGTTGAAGACACCACCACGGGTGAACGAGTTGGGGAAGACCACAGGAATGGGGATCGAAGAGCTCTTTCCGCTCCAACAATCTGGAGAGGTTCTGATCTATGATGTTAGGGTTCCATATTTCTACGCAATCGATCATATTCCCGGAGCAATCAACTGGCCACATGATCAATACGAACAGCAGGTTCAGATGCGGGATATCGAGATACAGAAAGCTCAGTTAGCTGGAAAAAAAGTGGTGCTTTATTGTTTCAGTTTGACCTGTGCGGAAGCACGCAATGTTGCGAAAAAGCTATCCAGACGTGATTACGAGATTCATGTGCTGACCATGGGAATCGATACCTGGAGAGAGGCGGGGCTGCCTTTGGTGAAGGCGGGTCAGTGAAAAAATTTCGCCGCAGGCTTTGGACTGCTGCGATGATTCGCAGCTTTTATGGTTGGTGACTTGATCTGGAGACGGGGGTTGTTACTTGGCGTGTGATTCAACGGAGCTTAATAAGAGAGCTGTGAATCATCACAGCAGTCCAGGGCCTGCGGCGTTAATCAGCACAGATTTCACACTTGGAAATTTAATATGATCTTTCAGAGTGTTCATGCATGGGGAAAAATTGTCTCAGAATTGTATCAGGTGCGTTGGTTCTCACTTTGCTTGTTCTGACCATAGCGAGTTGGAAGATGATAGCGACGGCTTCCGAGGATAAATCGGAGGGTTTGGAAAAGAAACCGCGGATTCGACACGCGAAGGAAGAAAGGGATGCGGCTCGTGAAGTTGCTCGTGGCTCCGTTGATGCATTCGAATTGAGAAGGGAGTCGTTAGAGATTTTGGGGCGGGTAGAGCCGTATTGGGATGTCATAGAATATCTGCCGGATGCTGCACGGCTATCCGCGATTTTCAGGCAATGGGGCGAAGTGGATTTTCAAGAGGCGAAACGATTTCTTGAAACTGAAGAATTGGCGAAGAAATGGCGGAATTCTGAATGCCGATTCGCAGATGATTTGATATTAGCTGCAATTATTGGCTATAGTAAATCAGATCCCATCAAGGCTTGGGAGGCTTTACTTCCGACTCAAGATTACAGTGAACGACCCCTGATTTTAAATGGCATTACGCCATACCCGCATGAAGTTGTTACGGAGGAGGTAATGCGGGCTCTGTTTCATCAATCGCAGGATTTGGCACTAAAAACGCTGCGTGATCTGGATTTAAATTATAATATTTTATTAGCACCAAGCTTACGAGTCATTTTGGCAGAGAGTGATAATGCTCAGTTTCGGGCTAGAATATTGGAGGAGTTTCTTGTGTCATCATTATACGCAACTCGAATAGATGCAGGAATCGTTTGTGCAGGTTTAGCTGAGCATGATCCCAAGTTAGCATGGGAATTTATACTAGAGTGGTCTAAGACTCAGGAAACTTACGTAAGTGAAAATCCTGAATTAATTTACGGTAGAATTCTAATGAGATACTGGTCGCAAAGACAGCCACAGGAAGCGTTACGTTTCGTTGCTGAAATCGATACGATTGAATACCAAGACTATTTGCTCCTGAGTCTAATTTCTTCTCAGACTAACTATCATCCAGAGCTAATTGTGGCGGCGTTGGAAATGGAATCTCTGAAACGATTTCAAGAGAAAGTTCTTCCAGATGTTTGTGTTAGTGATATGAATCGCCCAATTCCTTGGCCGCTGATCGAAGAGAATGTGCCTTTATCGATAGAGAAGCGTTATGAAACACTTCAACAAGCTGTAAAATCTTCTAAGCTTCCCGAGGATTTGAAGAAGAGGTTTTTAACGGCGATAGAGTCAAAGCGAGGGAAATAAAGTTCTGAGGATTTAACGCTACTCTGGCGCGAGTTCTAAGGCTTAGTTCGTGAACTTGGCGGTGAAGCTTTTTATCTCGGATCAGTGAGAAGCTCCGCTGCAGGCCCATCCAATATATCGATGATAAACGGATTTATATTATATTTGTTAGATAGTGAAATGAGATCGATGAAGCGTTGGTAAGAGGCCTGCGGGTCAGCAAAAATTTGACAGGGAGGATTTGGGTAGCCTGCTGATTTTGAAGCACCAATAAAGAGTTCAAGTTGATTTGTGAGTTTGTCGAGCTTCTGGTCTTGGTTGTTGCTGTCCAATCGAGTCCTGCTGGTTCCAATGCCGCTGTATATATGACCCTCCGAGGTGATATGTAGAAAGTAGGGTTCAATCTCAGGCAATGGATGCCCCATACTAGCTAAGTCTGTGAAGACAACTCTGGGATCAGAATTCTGATCAGAGTGAATGAGAAATAGAATCTGATAGATTCCAGTATTTGCTGCTGTTCGGATTCGCTCTACGATGGTTTTAAAAGGTGTTGAGCTAGTGGCACTGATTATGAGAGGATACGTATAACCCATTATGTCGTTTTCCTTCCGTAGTTTATTGAGCGCGGTAGAGAGTTCCTCAGAGGAGGTTGTAGTGATGACTTGCTTGCCTTCGTGGAAGATTTCGGTTTTATCTTCGGAGATGACGATTTCTATGTAACGCAATTCGCCTTCTCCTAACTTTCTAGAGTGGATTGCGGTTGGGAGATCCTTCGATTTCAGGCCTGCTGGAGGGTGAATTTGCTCTTTTCTTTCGCAGGATGCGAGTAGACAGAGTGCGATGAATAGGGCGAAGGGCTTCATTGGTGGAGTGGGATTATTTGTTAGCGCCTGCGGCGTGAGGATAAAGACCGAGGCGAGACGCCTCGGGAACGGCCTGCTGCGGGACGCAGCAGCTACGGTTAGAAATCGAACAGATTCATTTGTGGCGAGTTGGGTTTTGGGAGGGTGTCTTCCAACTGCGTGGTTTTTGGCTTTGGATGTTTTTCCTGAGATTCCGGTTTGGAGGAATTCATTTCCAAGTGGGAGAGAATGGATTTGGCTCGGGCAAGGACGGGTTTGGGTAAGCCCGCGAGTCTAGCTACTTGGATGCCGTAGGATTTGTCTGCGGCGCCGGGGAGGATTTTGTGGAGAAAGATGATTTCTTCGTTCCATTCGCGCACAGCGACGTTGCAATTGACGACGGCTGGGCGGGTGTTGGCGAGGTCGGTGAGCTCGTGGTAGTGCGTGGCGAACAGGGTGCGGCATTTGATCTCATCGTGCAAATGCTCTGCGACCGCCCAGGCGATAGAAAGTCCGTCGAAGGTTGCGGTGCCGCGGCCGATTTCATCGAGGATGACTAAGGATTTCTCAGTGGCGTGGTTGAGGATGAGGGCGGTTTCAGACATCTCGACCATGAAGGTGGATTGGCCGCGTGAAAGATCGTCGGATGCGCCGACGCGGCAGAAGATCCGATCCGAGAGGCCGATGGTTGCGGAGTCGGCAGGGACATAAGCGCCGATCTGTGCCATCAGGGTGATGAGAGCAAGCTGGCGGATGTAAGTGGATTTTCCGGCCATGTTGGGACCGGTTAGAATTTGCAGGCGTGAGGAATCTGGTAGGAGTTCGGTGTCGTTGGGAACAAACTTGGTATCGGTTAGAGTTTGTTCGAGAACAGGATGACGACCGTTGCTGATGATGAGTTCGGTTCCCTCGGTGAGGATGGGGCGGTTGTGGCGATTTACCTGCGCGGTTTCTGCTAGAGCGCAAAGGGTATCGATGATGGCGATGGTGGAGGCGGTTTCTTTTAGCTCGGCGAGGTGGACGATGACTTGTTGGCGGAGTTCTAAGAACAGTTCGTATTCGAGTTTTTTGGATCGTTCCTCAGCTCCGAGGACTTTGTTTTCCATCTCTTTGAGCGCAGGGGTGATGTAGCGCTCGCCGTTGGACATGGTTTGCTTGCGTGTGTAATCGTCGGGAACTTTGGCGAGTTGCGAGGTGGTGATTTCGATGAAATATCCAAAGACGTTGTTGAATTTGATTTTTAGGGAATCGATTCCTGTGCGTTTGCGTTCGTCTTCCTGGAGTCGGGCGATCCAATCTTTTCCGCCGCTGGCAGCGGAACGGAGTTCATCGAGCTCTGGGTTGTATCCGTCGCGGATGATGTTGCCGTCTTTGATGTTGGCGGGTAGTTCGTCTGAAAGAGCGGTTTCTAGGATTTCAGTGAGTTGGGGGAGGGGGTTGAGATGATTGACGATTGATGATTGTTGATTTTGGATTTTTGAATTGAAGAGGGAAGAGAGTAATTCCTTGAGGGTGGGGATTTGTTGTAGGGAAAGGGAGAGGGATTGTAGGTCGCGGGGGTTGCCGGAGTTTTGGGAGAGGCGGGAGGTGGTGCGTTCGATGTCGCGGATGTTTTTCAGGGACTCGCGGACTTTTGAGAGAAGGAAAGGCTCGGCGAGGAAGGCGGCGATGGTTTCCTGGCGTTGGTTGAGTTTGGTGATGTCGCGAAGTGGATGGAGTAACCAATCGCGGAGGAGTCGGCCGCCCATGGGGGTTTGGGTTCGATCTAACACTCCGAGCAGGGTGTGTGATTTTCCGGCACGGGATTCGACGAGGTCGAGGTTGCGTTGGGAGGCGGTATCGATAAGGACGTGTTTGTCGTTTTCTAACAATCGTGGTGGATTGAGATGCTCGCAGGAGCGGCGGAGTTGATGCGTCAGGTAATGCAGCGCGGCACCTGCGGCGGACGCTGCGGCGGGTTTGTCGGCGCAGCCGAAACCATCGAGCGAATGGACGTTGAAATGGGATTTTAGGAGATCGACCGCGTGCTCGGGAAGGAACGTATAGCCATCGTAGGGAAGGGCGTGTGGGATGTTTTCCGAGAAATCACTGATCTGGTGATCGGGGATGAGGAGTTCGGAGGGGGAGATACGGGCGATTTCGTCAAGGAGTTGGGCGGCGTCGGGGAATTCGGCGATGATGAACTCACCGGTGGTGTGATCGATGGCGGCTAGGCCGAAAGCTTTTGTGGTTTTGGAAAGGGCTGCGAGGTAGTTCGGGCGTTGGTCGTCGAGCAGGGTGAGGTCGTCGATGGAGCCGGCGGTGAGGATGCGGGCGATTTCGCGTTCGACCAGCTTTCCGGGAATGGCCTCGGAGGTTTGCTCGGCGATGGCGACCCGTTTTCCCGCTTTCAGCAAGCGGGCGATGTAGTTTTGGGCGGCGTGGTAAGGGATGCCGCACATTGGCGTGCCGCCCCGTTTCGTCAGGGCGACATTGAGAATGGGGGCGGCGGTTTTGGCGTCTTCGAAGAACATTTCGTAGAAATCGCCGAGTCGGTAAAAGAGAATAATGTCAGCAGGCAGGCTTTTCCTCATAGCGAGGTATTGAGCCATCATGGGTGTGGTTGCGGACATGCGGGGGATGGTGGACATTGAAATTCAAATTCCAAATCTCAAATTTCAAATGGGAAGAAAAGGGAGCCGTAGATGGATGCCGTTTTGAGATTTAGAACCAAGAAAATCACCAAAAACTCGAAAGAATGAGGAACATTCTAATGTTTGGATTAGTATTCAGAGCTGGATATCAGACGATCGTGTAGTAATTATTATAGGAAACTCAGGAAATTACATCAATAACCAGGATGCGCTTCGAAGGAGATCGGACTATTCGTGAATGATAATTCCCTCGTGGAAAGTTTGGTTACTTCAATCTCCATAGATGAAAAATGGACGCCTGCCGACATCGTTGCCACAGATGTGTCTGCGGCATCTTGTCCTGTTCCGATGAGGATGAAACCAGCTTGGGGAGCTAAACGGGTTGCATCGTAATACCACCAGCGACCATCCAGCCATACTTCGAAAAACGCATGGAAGTCAGGGGTGGATAAATTATGCACATACGCACTTCCGTAGCGTGCGGGAATTCCCATGGCGCGTGCGAATGCTATCCCCAAGTGGGCAAACTCCCTGCAGACTCCTGCGCGGGAGATCAAACAATCCACCGCACTCTTGAACTCGTAGGTCGCGTAGGGGTCATACTCGATGTGTTTGAAGATCCAGTTACAAATTGCAGCAACCATGGTATGACCGTAACTGATCCCGCCGAATTCCATTTTAGCAAAGCGGACCAGTTTGTCGGACTCACAATACCGACTCGGATACAAGTAGCGCGCGACACTTGGGGGGAGATCCACAAGATCGGTTTCCCCGAGTTGCCAGCATCCATGGAATCCGGGGTCTAAACGGGCCACCTCTGCCTGATATTGGATTTCAAGGACACCGGTGGAAACGTTGATTGCATGTGAACGGATGGCTCCGTGAGGGGAGATCATTTCCCGAAAGGTTCTGTCGGTATTGCTGGTTAACTGCTCATGGATCACCTCCTGCATTCCAGATGTATCGACCGCGATATTCAATAACAGCCATCCGTCTACTTGGACGTTGTAGCGCAGGTTGGCGTTGATTGAGAATCGGTGTGGATCGTCCATGATGTTAAATGCAAAGTCCGCAGGGACGGTCAGGTAGAAATGCCTGGTTAGGCGAGGACAAAGTCTACCCTATTGTGTTGAAATGCGACACCTATTCTCAGACAGGGCCATAATCATCGAAATCAGCGAGATCCGGATGTTAGAGAAAGCCATTTTTTCCAACCTCCGAACTGGGTGATGTCTTCTGCACCTTTTGTGGCACGGGGTTCTGCGATGAAGCCGGGAATCTCTTCACCGCTCTCCAGCAAGACCTTGCCTATTCCTAGTGGTCCGGGGATGTTTGAGACAAACTCCCCAAATGCTGAGGCATTCAGTTCCCAAACCTCCCCTTCGATTGCGGCACCTGTTTCATCGTCACGGATCAAGGCGGGGCGTGGCGGAATTGAGCCGTTACCCGGCATTGCAAACATCCGATAAATCGGAGCTGTTTTTGTTTTTTCGCGCAAAGTCGCACCTCGATCAGCGAGTTGCCAGTGCAGGGGTAATCCTTGCAAATGAGCACCGCAGACAAGCAATGGAATCTTTTGCTTAGTTGGTTTGTGTTCGTTGAAATTGATCGTTTCGCCGTTGAATCTTCCTGCAAGATCTAACAATACCGAGTCCCATCCAGCAGGAGCAGCAAGAGTGACGCCCCAAGGTGCTCGTCCAGTTCTGGCACGTCCTGCCGGAACAGCTACGGCAGAAAGGTCGAGAAGGTTCATGAAATTGGTATAGCGACCGAGTGTGGCGTTGGTGCCATAGGGTTCTGCTAGATTTTCGGCGACCGTGTAGAGTCGTGGCGTTGTCGGTAACAGAAGGACGTCGATTTGTTTCCAGATAAGTTCAGCTTTTCTCGCAAACTCTCGAAGTTTGTATTGCGCACGGAAGGTCGATGTAGCGTCCCAGTTTTTGGAAGCTTCAAGAATTTTCCGAGTCACTGGAAACACAGCTTGTGGATTGGCTTCAACAAATTCTCCGACCGCGGCCCAGCGCTCTGCGACCCATGGGCCTTCGTACAGGAGTTTCGCGGCTTCGGTGAATGGTGTGAGATCAATCTCCACCGGTGTTCCGCCGATAGCTTTCATTTGTTCGATCGCTGAGGTAAAAAGTTGCGGAGTGTCAGGATCTCCGGCGAAATCGAGAACCTTTGGAATACCGAAACGGAAAGTCCTGTCGATGGGTGCAGCGGGTGTTACTTCGCGAGAAAAATAATCCTCCGCGTCATATTTTCCGACTACTTCCGAGATCAAGCATGCATCCGCAGCTGTGTTCGTGAATACAGAAATGCAATCCAGTGAGCGACAGGCGGGGACTAGTCCGCGATTGCTGAGCAGTCCGCGAGTCGGCTTCCAGCCAATTAATTCTTGAAATGCTGCGGGCACCCGCCCCGATCCTGCAGTGTCAGTTCCGAGAGAAAACGCACATAGCCCTGCTGCGACTGCTGAGGCGCTGCCCGAGCTTGAACCACCGGGTAGAAATTCTGCATCGATGGCATTTCTAGCAATTCCATAAGGCGTCCGCGTGCCGACGAGGCCGGTGGCAAATTGATCGAGATTGGCTTTGCCAATCGGGATCGCTCCCGCTGCTCGCAGTAATCGAACGACTTCCGCATCATGCTCTGGTAGATAGGAAAACTCAGGGCAAGCAGCCGTCGTCGGCCATCCAGCGACATCGATGTTATCCTTCACCACGAAGGGAATTCCCCACAGCGGTAAATCCTTGGGCATGGCTTCCACCGCGCTTGCTATTTTTCGCAGGATGCTTTTTTCAGGGAGATGGATAAAAATCGCTGGGTCGTCCCATGCGGTGATTTTCTCCCATATTTCTTCGATCACTTCCGATGGAGTGACGCCGGTCGCATACCGTTCCTTGAGTTCACTGATTTTCATAGTGATTTGACAATGATGAGTGCCTGCCCTGCGCGCACACTTGCGCCTTCAGCAACTAACAGTTCTACGATCTCAATGTGCGCGTCAGCCTCGAGAGGAACTTCCATTTTCATCGCTTCGAGAATCAATGTGGTGCTGCCGGAATCAATCTGGGATCCCGCGGTGACTTCGATTTTCCACACGCTGCCTGTCACGGGGCTGTCCATTGTATAGCAGCCATCCGGGATGATCAATTCCGCTACTTCGATCACAGCCTCGGCAGGGGCATCCATCGACAAGCCTGCCTCTTCCCATCGCTTGCGCTCAGCTTCGAACGCCGCACGTTGCTTGGTTTGAAAGGCATCAATGCCCGCAGCATTTTCCCCGAGAAACGCCTCGTAGTCGGAAAAGCGGAACACTTTTTCTTCGATCTGCAACTTATGTCGACCGTGTGGAACATCCTCCCTCAAGCGCAGTAATTCCTCTGCACTCACTGGATAGAAACGAAGTTGGTCGAAAAATCGCAGCAGCCATGGTTTTTGGAAATCCGCCGTTTTTCTCCAGCGGTTCCATACCGGGATCGTCCGGCCAGTGAATTGATAACCGCCAGGACCTTCCATGCCGTAAATGCAGAGATAGGCTCCGCCGATACCAACAGCGTTCTCGGGTGTCCAGGTTCGCGCAGGATTGTATTTCGTCGTCACCATCCGATGGCGAGGATCTAACGGAGTCGCAACGGGAGCACCCAGATACACATCACCAAGCCCCATCACGAGATAAGAAGCTGCGAAGAAAATGTTGTAAACTTCATCGATGGATTCAAGGCCGTTAATCCGTTGGATAAATTCCAAATTGCTCGGGCACCACGGAGCATCGGGGCGGACGCTTTGCATGTAGCGACGGATCGCTTCCTTGGTGCTCGGGTCATCCCAACTCAGTGGCAGATGAACAATGCGCGTCGGTACTTCGATCTGCTCCAGTGGCGGCAACGAGGTGATGCCAGCGCGAATCATTTCCCACAAATCGCAACGCTCGATGATGCTTGGATCGAAATGGACCTGCAAGGAGCGGATGCCGGGAGTGAGGTCGATGATGCCAGCGATAGCTTGTTCTTTCACCCACTCGTGGACGACGTGAGCTTTGAAGCGCAGTTTCAAATCGAGATGATGCGGGCCAAACTCGATCAGAAAATAGCGATCCCCAGCACGGCGCACGACGACTTTTTCATCACCTTCGCCGAAGGAATCAATGAAACAGGAACCGCGCTCGCCGACGACGGGATCGGATAGTTTTGCGCGATCGCCTGCGATGAATTCATTCACTTCGATTTGGCGATCACGCGCCCATGCTTCATCGACTGGCACGAACTCGATTGAATCGCCGGGGCGTAGTTGACCGAGTTTCCATAATTCCGCATCCACTACCACCACCGGACAAACGAAGCCACCGAGGCTCGGGCCGTCGGGGCCGAGGATAACGGGCATGTCGCCGGTGAAATCGACTGCGCCGATAGCGTAGGCATTATCATGTAAGTTAGACGGGTGAAGCCCAGCTTCGCCGCCATCGGTGCGCGCCCATTTCGGTTTGGGGCCGATGAGTCTAACACCTGTGCGTGCGGAGTTGTAGTGAACTTCCCATTTTGTCGCAAAAAAGGTATCGATGTCTTCATCGAGGAAGAAGTCGGGAGCGCCATGCGGGCCATAGAGGACGGCGATTTTCCAATGGTGAGTGAGAGGAATTGATGATTTCCGATTGATGATTTCCGATTTCTGATTGGAAGAAAGACCAAGAACATCGCCAGGGAGAAGGGCTCGCCCGAATGGTCCGCCGAATTTTCCTAACGTAAACGTCGAGCAACTCCCCAAATATTCTGGCGAATCGATACCACCTGCAACCGCGAGATAAGCCCGTGCTCCGGCGCCTTCGAAGCGTCCGATTTTAAGAACGTCACCGGGTGCCATCTCGATGCTCTCATTCATCGCCACTAGCACGCCATTTTTCAGTATCAATGCGGACGCACCCACCACCGCGATGCTTGTCGTAGAATTGAAACGTAGCGTTGGTCCGGTCATGGTGATTTCCAATCCGGCGCTGCCTTCTGGATTACCGACTAGTCTGTTAGCGAGGCGGAGTGACAACGAATCAAAGGGTCCACATGGCGGCACGCCGACTTCCCAATAACCCACTCGTCCTGGCCAATCCTGCACGGTGGTCATGGTTCCTGCCGAGATGACATCGATGGTGTGTGGCGTGTAAATAAACTCCGCCATGTCGCGCATCGCCACGCCGCCCTTTAGATACGGTTGCCAGCGGGTGATGTCGCGCAGGTAGCGCAAGTTTGTTTCGATGCCGGAGATTTTCGTTTCTTCGAGCGCTTGCTCGATCTTCGCAACCGCAGCCGATCGGTCGGCGGCGTGCACCATCACTTTGGCTAACAGCGGGTCGTAAAACGGACTGACTTCCGCGCCTGGTTCGATCCAGCGATCGCATCGCGTCCATTCAGGGAAACTCGCTTCGGTGAGTAGTCCACAGCTCGGGCGGAAATTGTGATTCGGATCCTCGGCATAGACGCGGGCTTGAATCGCACAGCCTTGTGGTATTGGCGAAACAGCAGGCATTTCCCAAGTTTCATCAAGCGCGAGACGCACCATCCACTCGACGATGTCGAGGCCGGTGACCATCTCCGTGATGCCGTGCTCGACTTGCAAGCGGGTGTTCACTTCGAGAAAAAAGAAATCATCGCGATCGGCGTCGTAGATGAATTCCACCGTGCCAGCGGAACGGTAGTTGACGCTCTCTCCGAGTTTAACAGCAGCCGTATGGAGCGCGGATCTTGTTTTATCGGAGAGTCCCGGCGCTGGAGTTTCTTCGAAGACTTTTTGGTTGCGGCGTTGCACCGAGCAATCGCGCTCACCAAGTGCCAACACTCGACCTTTGCCATCGCCGAAAATCTGCACTTCGACGTGGCGTCCACGCTGAATGAAGCGTTCAAGAAAGACGCTGCCTGATCCGAAGCTGCGTTCACTCAATCGAACGACGCTATCGTATTCACGACTGAGTTCGTCCTCATCACGGCAAACTTTCATACCGATGCCACCGCCGCCAGCGGTGCTTTTGAGCATCACCGGATAACCGAGTTCTTTTGCTGCGATAAGGGCGGCTTCAGTATTCTCTAATAAACCCGTGCCAGGAACAAGCGGAACCCCGGCATCTCCCGCGAGACGACGCGCTTCGTGCTTCAAACCGAAGGCGATGATTTGCTCTGGTGTGGGCCCCATCCATTTCACACCGACGTCTTCGCACATTTTCGCGAAGTCAGTGTTTTCACTAAGTAGACCATAGCCGGGAAAAACCGCATGAGCACCCGAGCTTTGAGCGATTTCAATCAGCTTGTCTTTCAATAGATAACTTTCTGAAACAGGGCCGGGACCGAGTAGATAAGCTTCGTCTGCTAAATCGACGTGGGGAGCACCGGAATCTGGCTCCGAATATACGGCGATACTCTGATAGCCGAGTTTCTTGAAAGTGCGGATGGCTCGGGCAGCGATTTCTCCGCGGTTGGCGATAAGAATTTTCGATTGAAGATTTTCGATTGAAGATTGTTTCATAGTGGCACGTTGTGCGTTATTCAGATGATTTTTTGAGGTCGTAAATCTTCAATCATCAATCGAAAATTAGCACTTCGACAGGCGTTGGGTTCCAGCCGTTGCAGGGATTGTTGAGTTGGGGGCAATTTGAGATCAAACAGACGACATCCATCTCCGCGATCATTTCAACATATCTTCCGGGTGCGGAAATGCCATCGGCGAAACTGAGTCCGCCATCGGGCGTGACGGGGACGTTCATGAAGAAGTTGATATTGCAGGTGAGGTCACGTTTGGTGAGTTCCACGTTCCATTCTTGTGCGCCACGGATGAAGCTGTCGCGGCAGGCGTGCATGCACTCTGCATCGTGTGAGTAACGCATGGTGTTCGATTCGCGTGAGCAAGCACCGCCGAGCGTGTCGTGACGGCCGCAAGTGTCGGCGGTGATGGTGAGCAGGGCGTTGCCTTCTGTGCTCATTAGCTTGGTGCCAGTTGTTAGATAAAGCGCGGCTTGTTCTTGGATGGTGCGGTCGGCGCTGTAGCGTTCGGTGGGATCTGCGGCGCTGAAGAAGAGGGTATCAGCGGCTTGGTTTCCTTCGAGATCGAGGATGCGGAGGGTTTGGCCTTTTTTGATTTCGTGGACCCACCAATCGCCTGCGGGAATGACTTCACGGAAGAGGGCGATCTCGGGCTTGAGTGTGCTTTCGATCATAGGGTTAGAAGCGTAGAGTGTGATAGGTTTGATTGTTCTCCCATGCACGGAGGTTTTCCGGACGGATACTGAGCGAAGGATCATCGGGGGTCGGCGGATCGCCGGCGAAGACTTCAAGCTTCACGTGGCGGTGGCGATAGACCGGGTCGGGATCGAGTGGGTGCTGGCAGGTGTTGAGCACGACGAGGGTGTCGATTTCAAATCGCAGTTCGATGGAGTCGCCGGGCTTTGAATTCCCTGTAACGAAAGAAAGGTTACCATCGTCATCGGATACGACCTTGCTGAAGAGATTGAGATTTGGAACGAGGTCCTGTTTGCCGAGGCCCCATTTAGCGAGCTCGATGAGAAAACAATCGCGACCATTTCGATTCCAGTCGTTGCGGGCTTGTTGATAGTTGTTAGATCCGTATTTTTTGAGAACACACGCTGCATCGGAGTGGCCGCAAACCGTGTCGTGCCAGCCGACATCGTCATGTGTGATCGAAGCGAACAGGCGACCCATGTCGGAGTGGAGGCAATAGGGAGCGCGAAGATAGAAAATGTGCTGACCCTTGAGTGTGTCGGGCATGTTGTAGCGTTCCGTGCGCTCGAGTGCGTTATAAAGCAACATGCTGACGTTCGCCCCTCCATCGAGATCGGTAAGGCGGAGGCGCTTACCGCGCGAGATGATGGCAGACCACATGCCAGCACCGTGAAGGGTGCGTTCGTGTAAGAGGAGTTTAGGAGTCATGGGAAATCAGTTTTTCGTTTCTTCGTCATCCTCAGTTTGGATTGGTGGTAACAAGGTACGGGTGAGGTTTAGTCGAGCGGCTATGACGCCTTTCACTTTGAGTAATTTGTTCGTGATCTGCCGCAGGCGCTTGGCGGGACCTTGGACAAGAATCACTTCCATGGTGCAGGAATTTTCCAGAAGGACACTGAGCGAGCTGATGACCGCGCGAATGTGCTCGTGATGAATGTCGCTGATCTGCTGTTTGATGCCCGTGCGCTTGTTGTCGTAGAACAACGTGATGGTCCCCGCCATAAGCGAGTTTCCTTTCAAGCTGTAGTAGTCGGCAATGTGCTGATTGAGCACTTCCGCGATGGCCTGCGAACGATTGTCGAATCCTCGCTCGTCCATCAGTTCCTCGAATTGGCTGTGCAATTCGTCGGGAATAGAAATGGTCAACCGATGGGTCTTCTTTTTGGTCCTGGAACGTGCGACTGGCATGCACCTGAGGTATCAGCACGATCCTTGCCGTGAAATGTAATTCTCGCAAATCGTATGACGAATATGATTCAGTTATCATACTCTAAGATATCACTCTACATCGTCCCCAAGGTCGGTCATTCGGCCGATCGGTAGCTTGTCAAAAACCGGAGCCTCATGAGAGTCCTCTGGGTGAATGATGGTTTCAAGATGAGCCTTGGTGGCGAGAAACTCCGGCTCACGGAGCTGGATATGATTGCGTGGACGAGCCACAGGGACCTCGACGATTTCGCGCACGCGTCCGGGGCGTGGATCAAGCACCAAGATGCGGTCGGAGAGAAAGATCGCTTCATCCAGATCATGGGTGATGAAAAAGATCGTGATATCGACATTCTTCCAGATTTGCAGCAAGTAGGCCTGCATTTGCTGGCGCGTCTGTGGATCGAGTGCGCCGAAGGGTTCGTCCATCAGTAAGATGCGTGGTTCATTCGCGAGTCCGCGGGCGATGGCGGCGCGTTGTTTCATCCCGCCGCTGAGCTGGTGTGGATAAGAGTTTTCAAACTTATCGAGACCGACGAGTGCAAGCCACTGGCGAGCTTCCGAGTCGTTGGTGAAATCATCTTTTCCGGCCATGCGCGGACCGTACATGACGTTTTGTTTGACCGTGAGCCAAGGAAACAAGGTGTAGCTCTGGAAGACCATGCCACGGTCGCGGCCGGGACCGGTTATAGGATTTCCATCCACGAGGACCTGACCAGAGCTGGGTGTTTCCAATCCTGCTAGAATACGGATGAGAGTGGATTTTCCGCAACCCGACTGACCGAGCACGCACATGAACTCGCGGCGATGGACGGTTAGATTGATGTCCTGCAGTGCCACGACCTCGCCGGCCTTGGAGTCAAAGATTTTGTTGAGGTTGCGAATCTGCAACAGCGGCGGGCGCTGCTTGAGTTTATCAAAGCGCGCTTTGACGGCAGGCGACTGATCCTTGTATGACAAACTCGCGATCATGATGGAGAGGAAGAGGGGGTTTCAGGTGCGGAAGTAATAGGCTGCTTGGCAGGGCCTAGTATCCTTGATCTTGCGGAGAAGAAACGGCTCAAGAATCCTTTTTTCGGTTGGTCCATCCAAGGAAAGAAGTAGCGAGCTAAGTATGCGAGCATCTGGTCCATAAAGAATCCTGATAGGCCGATGAGCAGGATGGCTGGATAGACGATATCGAACTGAAAACGGCGGCCGTGGGTATCGATGATTTCTGCGAGGCCGCTTTTGAAACCTAACAATTCGGCGATGACCAGCCAAGTCCATGCCGTGCCGAAAAGAAGGCGGAGATCTTTGTAGAGGCTTGGTAGCACTCCCGGTATAACTACGGTGGTTAAAAGTTGTCGTTGGTTGGCACCGAGTGTTTGTGCGGCTTCTACCAGAGAGCCATCAAGGCTGCGGGTGGTTTTGGAAATCATCAGGATGGCCGATGGCAGAGTGCCGAGAAAAACCAGCATGATTTTGGGGCCCATATCGAGGCCGAAGATCGCCATGAGTACCACTCCAAAAGCGGGCGCTGGCATGTAGCTGAAAAAATTAACAAATGGCTCTGCAATTTTTGATGCAAAGTCATAAGTTCCGCAGAGTAGCCCCAAGGGGACTGCCACAGAGATGGCGAGGAGAAATCCTAATACAATCGTGCGCCAAGATTCGGCGTAGCGTTGAAGTAGGGCTTTTCTTTCTGCTCCTGCCTCACCGGCTGGGGGTTTGGTGGCAGTAAGGCCTTTCCAAAATGACGTAGCAACCACATCAGGTGGCACAAGATAGACGGGGTAGGCGACTTTTTCTTTTGCTTGAGGTAGTAATTTCAAAAGCGACTCTGTTGGCCATTCGTTGCCGGCCTTGGCTAATATCTTCGCGTTATCTTTGACGATTTTGAGGTTCTCTGCAGAGAGAGCTTCTTTGTTAGATTTAAGTTTTCCCTCGGCGAGATCCATCCATGTCTTGCGAATATCTTCATCTGCCAGTGCTTGCTCGCGAGTGAGCCAACCATTGACCGTGGCGATAGGGTGGAGCTGGCGGAGAATTTTTTTGTTCTGCCTCGAGCTACTTGGAAGCAGCTGACCAGATGTTCTCGCCGCTAAAACTTCCTCGTTGTCCTTTGCAATCGCTGTGGAAAATTCCTCCCAGACGCCCGGAGTTAGGGTGTCTCCAACTGAATAGATGCTCTGTAACTGCGGGCTCTCGGCGGATACATTTACCTCATACGCCACCTTCCACCACGGTCCGTAGGAGGCGATACTCCAAATGATCAGCGGTAGGACAAACGACAACACCATCAGGATCGTGGCCTGAGAAGAGTCGAGCTCTTTTCTCACCACCCACCAACGTCGTCTCGTCTGATTTTTCATGACTGGAGGTGCGGTGGGTGATTTTGAATCGATGCGTTATTTGCCGAGTGATTCTTTGAAGATCGAAGGATCAAGGTAGGAGTTGATATCAAGAGGCTTCTCGTAGACTTTATATTTCACGTTGAAATCATCCACGATCTTGGTGGAGCCGTAGATCGAGCCGAGGCCGTCTGCTTTTTCCCATACTTTGAGGGATTCTGCAGGAGTGAGGATCTTGGTGCCTGCGAGGAGAGGTTCGTATTCAGCTGGCTTCACTCCTACGCGCTCGGAAAGGATCGCAAGGGCATCGTCGGTGTTATCTTCTTTGGCGAGATAATCGGTGATTTTTCCCCAAACTTTAACGACTTTGAGCCACTCAGCACGGCGGGTTTTTACGCTTTCGCGATCACAGAAAAGACCGTCGTAGATCAGGCCTGGCACATCTTTAGAAGTGAATACGGGTTTTGATCCTGGGACGAGCTTGAGAGCTTGACCAGAGTTTGGCTGCCATGCACCGATGCCAGCAACTTCGCCAGATGCGAAAACTTGTGGAGTGTTGTTGGTTGGAGTGTTTTTGATGGTGATATCGCTTTCGGTCATGCCGTTGAGTTCCAATCCTTTGAGAAGCAGGAGGTGTTCAACAAAGCCTTCTTCCAAGGCGATGGTCTTACCTTTAAGATCTTTAAGAGTCTTGAATTCACTTTTGGCGACGATCATGTCGTTGCCGTTCGAATAATCATTGATCAGGATACAAACAGAGGGTTTACCAGTGGCGCCAGTCACTAGGGCGTCGCCATTGGTGACGCAGACAGCGTCCAGCTTGCCTGCGGCGTAGGCTTCCATGGATTTCACATAATCCATCCAAACGAATTCGACCTC
This sequence comes from Akkermansiaceae bacterium, assembly GCA_031419275.1. Taxonomy (GTDB): domain Bacteria; phylum Verrucomicrobiota; class Verrucomicrobiia; order Verrucomicrobiales; family Akkermansiaceae; genus Luteolibacter. The sequence goes on from JANOKJ010000196.1 coordinate 25,557, forward strand.
AACGCCGGCTTCTTTAAACCAGCCCTTTTTGATGCCGATTTCCCATGCTACCCAGCCTGGCCAGTCGGAGTAACCGATTTTGAGTGGTTCTGCGCTAACGCGGGCGAGGGATGATAGGCCGATAACTGCGGCTAGAAGAATGGTTTTACTGATTTTCATGACGTCTGGGTTGGGATGGTTTGGATCTCAAAAAATGAAGAGATCATTTTTGATTTAGCACCAAACGTGCCAAGCAGATGTCGCACATGTCTTAGATCATACCTTTTAGGTATTTTTGTCTTATCGAGGGCATGGTTCCTATCTTGATAAAGATCTGAATTCGGAGGTTAACCCTATTAAACTTCTCCAAGTGGACTAATGATCACCCACCATCTTCATCCACGCAGCGAGATTATAATAATTCGTGATGCGGCTGATTTTGCCGTTGGTGACTTCAAAAAACGCGCCGATACGGAGGTGATACTTTTGGCCGGTGGCTTCAGGAAGACCTTCGTCAGTGGTTACATATTTTCCGCGGATGAAAAATTCGGCTGCGGCTTGGTTCGGAGTGTCGCTGGTGAAGACGACGAGGTTTTCGACTTGTTCCTGGTAGCAGCGATCCATTCTTTCGAGGAATGTGCGGAAAGTGTCACGACCGACTTCTGGGCTTCCTTCGTTGATCTCGTGGACGACATCATCGGATAAAAGTTCAAGAAGCGCTTCGCGGTTACCGGAGTTGAAGGTGTCGTAGTAGTGTTGGATGAGATTCTTCATAAATTGATTTGATTATGGAAAGGAATGGAACCGCAGATGGACACAGATGAACACAGATGAACACAGATAAATATAGAGCGCTGCATACTTCGCCTATCAACTATGCAATTACGGAGTGGTTGATGTGAAAATTTTCTTACATCTGCGTTCATCTGCGTCCATCTGTGGTTAATTTTTCTTCTGCAGATTAAAGACTGTTAGCGAAAGCGGAGGCAGGCATGCGCTTGGAGCCTTCGGGTTGGACTTCGGATAAGATGAGGGATTGTTGGCCGCAGCCGATGAGTAGTTCGCCGTTTTGGTAGAGTAGCTCGCCGGCGGAAAAGGGATGATCACGGATGGTGACAGGCGGGAAAATTTTGAGGCGTTTGGTTTTCCCTTTAATAGCAACTTCGGAAAATGAGCCAGGCCATGGATCGTAGGCGCGAATGGTGCATTCTAACACTTCTGCGAGCTGTGTGAAATCGAGCCTGCCGTGCTCGCGCAGGAGTTTTGGTGCGTAAGTGACCTCGGCTGGATTCTGCGGGATGCCGGCTTTTGGATTTTCAGATAGAATTTTCAATGCCTCGGAAAGTGCGATGGGTCCGAGATCAGCGAGGCGATCATGAAGCTCACCACCGGTTTCGGTTGGTCTAATGGGTATGATTTTTTTGCAGATGATATTTCCGGCATCGAGCTCGCGGATCACGTGCATGATCGTGATCCCAGTTTCGGTTTCGCCATCACGAATGGCGGATTGGATGCATGAAGCACCGCGGTATTTGGGAAGGAGTGAGGCGTGGAGGTTGATGATGGCTTGTTTAGGAGCTTTGCGGACGGCTATTCCGATGATCTGACCGTATGCCATGACGACAGCAATGTCTGGGCGGAGTGCTTCTAGGTCGTCGGCTATTTCAGAAATTTTTTCCGGTTGCCAAACGGGGATGCCGTGAGCGAGTGCGACGGTTTTGATTTCCGGTGGAACGGCACTGCTTTGGCTGCGGCCTACCGGCTTATCTGGCTGCGTGATCAGGACACAAGGCTTCGGGCCATGTTTGATGAGGTAGTGAAAGGTCGGGAGTGCGATGTCTCCGGTGGCGATGAAGGCGAGGGTCATGGTTCTTTAAGATTTTCACCGCAGAGACGCAGAGGTCACAGAGGGGAGCAGAGAAGAGGTTGTTTGAAATTTGAGATTTGGAAATTGAGATTTCAGGACTCTAGCAGCGAGGCTGCCATGGCTCGTGCTTGCTCGCCGCCGCCGCCTAACATGCGGACGAGTTCGGTGATGCGTTTTTCGCCCTCGACGGGATAGAGCTTGGAGCGGGTGCGGCCAGCGATGACTTCCTTTTCGACGACAAAGTGCGCGGCTGCGGTGGCGGCGACTTGTGGGAAGTGGGTGATGGCGATGACTTGGTGAAGTTTTCCGAGCATTGCCATTTTTTTGCCAACCGCGCGTGCGATTTCGCCGCCGACGTTGGCGTCGATTTCATCGAAGACCATAAGTGGAGTGGCGTCTTGCTCTGCGAGCGAGGATTTGACGGCGAGCATGACACGGGAAATTTCTCCGGAAGAGGCGATCTGGCGCAAAGGGAGCAGTGGTTCTCCTGGGTTGGGGCCAAACAGGAAGTTGCAGGATTCCAAACCGTGTAGTGATGGATCTTTGAGCGTGGAAAGTTCGACCTCGAAGGAAGATTGTTTGAAGCCGAGCTCTTTGAGTTGGGAGGCGATGTCTTGCGCGAGTTTCGGTGCTGATTTTTTGCGAGACGCGCTGAGTTTTTTTGCTATGGCCTCGAGTTCTTTACGCGATTCCGCCAGAGCGAGTGTGAGGGCTTCGATTTTTTCCGTGCGGTTGTCGATGTTATCTAACCGATTCGCGATCGTTTCCTGACGGGAAAGCACGTCGTCGATGGTAGGGCCGTATTTGCGTTTCAGGGATTCTACGAGATTGACGCGTTCTTCAATCGTGGCGGCTTCCGAGGGGTCGATGTCGAGTTCCTCCGCGTAATCAGTTAGAGTGGCTTCGAGGTCCTGGAGTTCGATGGATGCGGTTTCTAGAGAGGAAACTTTGTCGGCGATGGATGGATCGAATTTTTCGAGGTCGCGGACGAGGCGTTGGAGATCGGAAATGCGGGAGAGGATGCCGTCTTCGGCTGTTAGGGATGTTACGGCTTGGGCGGCGAGTTCGACCAGGCGTGAGGAATTGGAAGAGCGGTGATATCTTTCCTGGAGTTCATCGCCGTCTACGGGAGTGAGTTTGGCGGATTGGATTTCATCGAGTTGGTAACGGAGCAGTTCGAGCTCTTGTTCTGAAGCATTTTCGGCGTTTTGGATCTCCTCCAGTTCCTGGGATTTTTCACGCCAGCTACGGTAAGCAGCGCGGTATTCAGAGAGAGTGGAGTCGGTGGCGGCGAATGCATCGAGCATTGCGAGCTGACGCTCTTGGGAGAGCAGCGACTGGTGGTCGTGCGGGCCGTGGAGATCGACGAGACGTTCGCCGATTCTTTTTAAAAGGTTCAGGGTGACGGGAGAGTCGTTGACGAATTGACGGTTTGCGGTGGTGCCTATGGAGCGGCGGATAATGATCTGGGTATCGTCGCAGGCAGGGAGTCCGCCTTCCTCGAGGATGGCATTGATTTCCGAAGTATCGGAAAGATCGAATACGGATTCGATGGTGCAGGTGTCCTCGCCGGTGCGGATGAGGTTTTTATCGGCGCGTTCGCCAAGGATCATTTTTAGGGCCCCGACGATGACGGATTTACCAGCGCCAGTTTCACCTGTGACCGAGATCAGGCCGGAGCCAAGTTCCCATACGAGTTCGTCAACGAGTGCAAGATTGCGGATTTTGAGAAGGGTGAGCATGCGGTTTGCATGGGGAGTATGCAGGCACGCATGCGATCAGAGCAAATCTAAATGATAGGTCGTATAGGACTTATAAGACCTATTGCACTTTTGCCGCATCCTTCTTCCCACCGACTGCGAAGCGATAGCGATTGATCGCGTCGACCATTCCTGCGGCGAGGGCGTTTTGGTAAGATTCGTGGGCAATCAAGCGAGCTTCGTAAGCGTGGCTCATGAAGCCGCCTTCGAAAAGGACTGCGGGGTGCTTGACCCCGGAAAGCACGCTGAAGCGGGCGCGTTTAATGCCACGATCGAAAGTGTTTTCACCGAGACGCTGGAGGATAGATCCGTGGATGGCGGTTGCTAGGGCGATGTTGGCGGAATCATGTTCGTTGCCAGCCCTCATTTGCGCATCGCTTGCTTTGAGATTGCTTCCGTAATGGGAGACACCTGGAGGTGAAAGTGTGAAGGTTTCAATGCCGCGAGCCGCTTTTCCACCAGAATTGAAATGGAGGCTGATGAAGATAGCTTCTTCGGTTACTTTATTTGCGATATCGACGCGTTCTTGGAGGCTGTAGAAGATATCTGTTTCACGAACCATAACCACTTTGAAGCCTTTTGCTTCCAGTAAGGTTTTAAGCCTTTTTGCCAGATTAAGATTGTATTTCGCTTCCGTTCCAATCGGGTTGGTCGCGCCGGGGTCCTTCCCTCCATGACCCGCGTCGAGGATGACGGTGCGGAAATTTCCGGCATTTTTGATGTAACTCGGGCGTAGGACAGGATCGATGAGTTTGGCGAGGTCAATCCGGGAAACATAAACACCGTTTCCGGAGGCTAGGACAGGATCTGAGAAAACGAATTTGACGTTGTTCATCAGGCATTCGTTGCCACCTACGGTGAGCTTCATCTCGACTTTTGAGTTTTCCAAGGCGATCGAATTGCCGTTGCGGGTTAGGTTGGTGAAATTGTAGAAACGCTGAATGTCTTGGACGGAGAGGTAGTCCTTGCCTTCTAGCTTGACCACGGTCCAACCGTTGTTTTTTGGGTCTTTTGAATAGACTTGAGAGATAGCCACGAAAAAGAGTGAGAGACACAGAAGGACTCTCATAGCTTGATTTCGATGGGTTATTTTCATTTTCACGTGCATGAAGCAATCGCGCTAGGATAAGAAAACTAAACGATTTCTCTGGCGATGACAACGGGATTTTCCAGCTTTAATTGAGGTCATCCAAGTGTTGCCCTTGATTTTTTTTCAAAGATTCACTTGCAAAGCTGCGGCGTGCATCCTATTTCCTGCGCCCCACCAAACGGTAAAGCTCGGATGGCGGAATTGGTAGACGCGCTAGACTAAGGATCTAGTAGGGAAACCTGTGGAGGTTCGAGTCCTCTTTCGAGCACTTTCCTTTATGGAATAAGAAGTCCAGACGCTGCAAAGCCTCTGGA